>JASFQO010000197.1:0-5537 GCA_050115405.1 Bacillota bacterium | reverse complement strand
CAGTATTGACCCGATAGCTAACGGAACGCAGCAAAGCCGCCAACTCTTTTAACGGCGACTCATAGGATTCGCGTTCCATGATCGTTTTCAGCGGTTCTCCCTCAAAATCAATCACTTTCCAGCCGGTCTCCGTCTGCAAAACTTGTTCCAGATGAAGGTCGCCATGCACGTGAAACAGCCGGCCCAAACCCGCCGCGCCAGTAATGCCGGTCTGAATCTGCCGTAATTTTTCCCGGACCCGGCGGACCAAATCCGGAGCGACGCCGGTCAATTCCTGCTCGGCTGATACGGTAATCTTGGCAATTCGCTCTTCCAGCAATCGTCGGTTAAACTCTGTTTGGCGCCCGGTGGAGGCGGCGATGCCCGCCAACTCCCGATGTAATTCGGCTAAAGTTCGCCCCAGCGTTTCCGCCTGCCGTTCTATTTCGTACCGTCCGTCCGCGCCGGGGTTTTCCAACAGGTGACCCCAAACGGCCCAACCGGTCCCCCGGTGGTCGACCAGTTCCTGAAGCAATCCCAGGGTATATTCGGCAGTATGCTCAAGCGAGCAACTAAAATAGCCCAACACTTGGGGCACGCAATCGGAATGGTTTTGTGTCAAGGCCAGCCCCAAATGTAATTCCGGATTAATCCCGGGATAGACCCGCCGATAATTTTTGATCAGATATCGCGGGAAAACAAACAGCAGAGAATTACTGGATCTACTACCTACCTTGAAACGGGGCGCCTGAAAATTGGCAGTGGCGTAAAACTTGAATTCACTGTCAGCCATGGCAGTAACGACAGTCCGGTTATCGCCCAATAATTGATTTAGTAAAGCCAGATATTCGGCAGTCGGGACTCCATCGTAAAAATAAAAGTTTTCAAGAGAAAAGAAGGCGCTCCGGTCCGGGAGTGGTTCCGGGACGATTAAAAGCGGCAGATAGTAAAAGAAACCGGGCTCTTCCGGTAACTGATATAAATTTAAAGTTAGATAAAGCGCTTGCTTTTGAACCGTCTGAAATTGAGCCGTTGTTTTTAAAACCAGTTCCGGCAGCGTATCCCGCTCGGCAAACCACCGTTCCCGCGCCAAAAACCGTCCGGGGATTTGCCGGTAAGCTTGGGTGAGCAAGCCGTTATGAACTTCGCTCCATTGCTGCAAATAATCACGTCCTTAATCGGTACCGTCCAGTTTGGCGCCATGAAAAATTTGCTGCATAAGGTCGGTATATTGCATATCCGCGTCATAGACAATGAGCGGTGGCAAGACATGCAGTCCCGCGCCCGCTCCCGGGCGGGCCCGGACTAAGACCAGATTGGCCGGGGCAGCGGCTTTGGGATGGACCAGACATAACAATTTCGGCGTCAAATGGACTTGAGCCAATAATACCATCAATTCTCCCAAACGTTGGGCCGGAAGGACCAGCGCGACCCGGCCGTTGCCTTTGACCATCCGGGCGGCGGTTTTGACGACATCCGCCAAAGTGCAATGGATCTCAAACTTGGCGCCGGCTAAAGCGTCATTTTCCGGAATCACGCCTTCGCCCACCGGATAAAACGGCGGATTGGCAATCACATAGTCAAAAGAGTTCAAAGGCAACTTGCCCGGCAACTTTTTGAAGTCTCCCTCTATTATATCAACCTGAGCCGCTAAATTATTCACCAAAACACTGCGGCGGGCCATATCGGCCAATTGCGGCTGAATTTCCACGCCCCAGGCCTTTAACTCCGGATTTTGCCCGGCCAGCAATAACGGCAACACCCCCCCGCCGGTCCCCAGATCGAGCAAACGCAACTTTTTCCGGTTTGCGACCAATGCCGCCAATAAAAACGCGTCAATGGTGAATTTAAATTTCGCAGGATTTTGGATAATTTCAAGGCCCTGAAAACCCAAACGGTCCAACCGTTCCCCGGCTTTTAAAGTTACCTCTGCCACCCCGACATCACCTCATATACTGAAAACTGGAAGCCAAAACGCAATGGGCGACTTTTCACGGTGCATCAGCCAATCCGGCAAATCCCCCTTAACTCCCTCAAATTTAATTTTTCTTTATTCCATTTTTTGTAAACACAGCTTAATGACTTTGGACTCCAGCCTCCGAAGGCACAAATACTAATCAAAATGAGTTTCCCACGCCTTCATTATAACACACAGCGGTAGATATCCGCCCCTAATTGCAGCAGCTTTTTCTCAAACTTTTCATAGCCGCGGTCGATATGATAGATACCGGTAACTTCCGTTTTGCCTTGTGCCATTAAACCGGCAATCACCAAGGCGACTCCGGCCCGGATATCGCTCGCTTCAATTGGCGCGCCGCTTAACCGGTCCACCCCGCGAAAGATCGCGGTGTCCCGCTCCACTTTAATGTCCGCTCCCATCCGTCGTAATTCGTCAATATAACGGAACCGGTTGTCAAAAATCGTTTCCCGGATAATGGCGGTGCCGTCGGCCTGGGCCAACATTACGCCGAAAGGCGCTTGCAAATCGGTTACAAAACCGGGATAAACCGCGGTATCAATATCCACCGCCTTCATCCGGGTATTGCCGATCAGCCGGATATCACTGTCTCCCTCGATAATTTCCGCCCCTGCCTGCCTTAATTTCGCAAGCAACATCCGTAAATGTTCGGTGACTACGTTACTGATCAAGACATCCCCGCCAATGGCGGCCGTGGCGATTAAAAACGTCCCCGCTTCGATCCGGTCGGGAATCGGCGTGTGTTCACAACCATGTAAAGAGACTACCCCCTCAATACGAATGGTTTCGGTGCCGGCGCCCCGAATCCGCGCTCCCATACTATTTAATAAAATGGCCGTATCCACAATTTCCGGTTCTTTGGCCACGTTTTCCAACACCGTGATCCCTTCGGCCAGAACGGCCGCAATAACTAAGTTAATCGTCGCCCCTACGCTGGCGCGGTTAATGTAAAAATTGGCCCCTTTGAGCCGGGCGGCTTTGCAGACCATCAGGCCATGTTCAACCCCGACTTCCGCCCCCAAAGCCTGGAAGCCCCGCATATGAAAGTCAACCGGCCGCGACCCAATCTCGTCTCCCCCCGGCAAGGCCACCTCCGCCCGGCCTAATCGCCCCAGCAGCAATCCGGCCACATAAATTGAAGCCCGGATTTTACGCATCAACTCATAAGGCGGTTGATAATTACCAATTTCGGCGCCGTTCACCAACACCCCCTGATCGACAAAACGCACTTTTACCCCAAGACTTTCTAAAATCTCCGCCACAATATGCACATCTTTAATCTGCGGAACGGCATTAATAAACACGTCGTCTTTTCCCAAAGCCGCCGCTACCATTAAAGCCAACACACTATTTTTGGCGCTGCTTAACGCAATGGAACCGTTTAACCGCTTTCCGCCGTTGATGATAAATTTCCCCATTTAAATTTTCCTGCCTTCCCGGCATGTTTGGGCCTGTCCATCCTTAAACGGGTCTAAATCCAATTGACGTGGCGATTTTCGGGCACTATGATCTTCCAAGTTTCTCCCTCCCAGCGAATCCGGAAACAATTATGTATATTCATCATTATTCGCGGTCAACCCTGCAATTTAAGTCTTCCACAACAATTACTTAATTTGACATTTTTAACAAATTTCCTTTTAATTTGTTAAAAATTCCGCTATTGCCCAATATTTTTTATTATAAAGAAAAGAGGAAACACTTCCTCTTTTTCAGGTAGTCTGTAACATTCATACATCCAACGGCATCTATCAACGCCGGAGCCACCATGGATATATTTTTGGAAACGGAGCTGGTGGATATTATCCCCCCAAAACCAGGTCATCATTGCTAGTACATGATAGCGCAATTGGTAAATTTTAAAAATATTTTGTATATTTCAGTATTTTATGTTATAATATAAACATACCTAAACTTAGGATAATAATAAGTCCGCTAATTCAACAAAACCAATTTGCACGAACGGCCTTCATATTATAAGCCCAAGGGAAAGGTAAATTTAGCCTAAGAGGCTTTAAATGGAGGGTTCTTTTATATGTATCAAGACAAAGAGCTAGTATGTAAAGATTGTGGTAATAAATTCTCTTTTACCGCTAACGAGCAGGAGTTTTATGCTTCCAAAGGGTTTACCAATGAACCGGGAAGATGTCCGCAATGTAGGGCGGCAAAGAAGGAACAAAATGGCGGCAGAAGAAATTATGGAAAATCTGAGCGCCAAATGTATCCTGCGATATGTAGCGCTTGTGGCGCGAACACGATGGTTCCTTTTCAGCCAAGCGGCGATAAACCTATTTACTGCCGAGATTGTTTTACAGCACGAAATCGCCAATACTAAGAATTAAAAAAATGACAGACAGGCTCTCTGCATAAAGTAATACAGAGAGTCTTTTGATTTTACAGAAATTTCATAATGATTAACGTTGATCCCCTTAACCTAACACCCTAAACTGCCCTACCTTATATCGGTTTTTATCCTTTCAAACTTAACTTTACCATTGACTATTTCATCAAAGGCAATGGTAAGAGCTTCGCTCACACGCCTATCATCGGCAACTTCTTCTGTAAAAATATGACGCGCCCGTTTAACGGCCATGGTCACCAGCATAAATCGATTGCCGGCATGTTTTAAAAGTTCCTCTAATGATTGGTAAATCATTATTTTTCCTCTTTTCACTTGTTTCGTTTATTGCATTATCGTCACTTGATTTTTCCCAGTGGCCGGAATAGAAAATCATTAAATAATGCGGTAAGATTTACGGGCTCGATCGTGTTTTGAATATATCATTGGCAACTTTTACTATGCCAATATTTAGTCACAATAATACCGTTGCTCTTCATCAGGTCTTTGATTATCCCAAAACTTTTCTGGGGGACAATCATGTGAAAGTTGTCGCTGTATTGACTTAATGTTTGCCATTTTTCAATAGCGCCGGTTTCATTGAGGGATTCATTGGTTACTATTTCACACCAGGTAGTCTGATCATCCAAAACGGCCGATATATCCGGTCTATAACCACATATTCCCCTCGGCTGCCCGTGATTATAATTTTCATTGTTGACTTTGATATCGGTATAACCCAATTTTCGGTAGTTGATTACCTGGATGATCAGCATCTTATTATATAAATTTTGTTCCGTTTGCGATTTTGCCATGTAACTTCTCCTCGTAATATTAAATGAATTTTCCAAAGCACATTCACTGTTTTTTAGATATTAGCGAATCTGATCATGAATTATTTTAAGATCAGAATCGGTACATTGGATTCCCAGCGCCTGTAGATTGTACACAACCAACGGGAAGGTAAACTCGACCAAGTCAATCGGTATATTCTCCTGGAGCCAATAAGTGACAATTGAATAAATCGAACCGGTGAAGAGGATCGCCGCCGCTTTGGCGTCAGGTACCCGAATGATTTTCTTTTGAAGCAGGGATTTAAATATTTCTTCAAAAAAAAGCGCGATTCTTTGGTAAGAGGCGACTCTTCTCCTTTCAAAATCAGGATTTAACCCCACCGAACTGATCAGCATGATTCTGGCCAGTTCCTTGTTGCTTTGGAATGTTCGCAAAGAAAGAGTAATCGCC
>JASFQO010000196.1:0-5551 GCA_050115405.1 Bacillota bacterium | reverse complement strand
GGTTGAAACGGATGGAAGCGAGTGAATAGTGCATTGAGGCTGCTATTTTACATTACGTGAAAAGATTTAACTTGAGTTTGGTTGAGTAGGAGGAATTCGGGATTTGTTACAGGAAGCGGAAAAGTTGCTGCGCAAATATTACGGTTATCCGTCCTTTCGGGAAGGACAGGCCCGGATCGTCCAATCTGTCCTGGCGGGCAACGACACTTTTGCCGTCATGCCGACCGGGGCCGGAAAATCGATTTGTTACCAGATTCCCGCGTTAATGCTCCAGGGGATTACAATTGTGATTTCGCCCTTGATTTCCCTGATGAAAGACCAGGTGGACGCTTTAAACAACTTGGGTATCGCCGCGACGTTCATCAATAGTTCGATTGGAATTCGGGAGACCCGGACGCGGCTGCAGCGGACGCGGGACGGAGAATACAGCCTGCTTTATGTCGCGCCGGAACGGCTGGAAGCGGAAGCTTTTTTGGAGCTGGTGGCGGCATTGCCCATTGCCATGGTTGCAATTGATGAAGCGCATTGCGTCTCCCAGTGGGGCCACGATTTTCGCCCCAGTTACCGGCAGATTGGGCCTTTTATCAAGCGGTTGGCCCAGCGTCCGGTGGTCACGGCCTTTACCGCTACCGCCACCGATGAGGTCAAACAGGATATTATCAAATTATTGGGTTTGCAAGACCCGCATTTGTTTATTACCGGATTCGACCGGCCGAACTTAAGCTATACGGTGGCGCGGGGTGAAAACAAAATGAATTTTATCTTGCAATATCTGGCGGACCATCCCACTCAAGCGGGGATTATCTATGCGGCGACCCGGAAAGAAGTGGAGCGGATTGCGGATTTGTTGGCTCGGCGCGGCTATGCGGCGGGCAAGTATCATGCCGGGATGAAAGACGCCGAACGCAATGCAATGCAGGAAGCCTTTATCTATGACAATCTGCAGGTGATGGTGGCCACCAATGCCTTTGGGATGGGGATCGATAAGTCCAATGTCCGTTATATTATCCATTACAACCTCCCCAAAAATATGGAAGCTTATTATCAGGAGGCGGGCCGGGCCGGGCGGGACGGCGATCCCGGGGAATGTATCCTGCTGTTTTCGGCCCAGGATATTATGCTTCAGAAATATTTGATCGAGCAATCGGTTTACGCCCCGGCGCGGCAGGCCAATGAGTATAAGAAACTGCAGTTGATGGCGGATTATGCTCATACCACCCACTGCCTGCGTCAGTTTATTTTGGAATACTTTGGAGAAACCGACGTGCCGGATAATTGCGGCAATTGCAGTAATTGCTCCGGGTCGCAGGAGATGGTGGACATTACGATTGAAGCCCAAAAGATCTTTTCCTGTGTCAAACGGATGCGGGAACAGTATGGCGGGGCGTTTGTAGCCGAAGTGCTGAAAGGGTCCAAAAGCAAGCGGTTGCGCCAGTTTCGTCTGGACGCTCTGCCGACTTATGGAATTTTAGCCGAGCGGACTTTGGAAGAGATCAAGGATTTGATCAATTTACTGGTGGCTGATGATTATCTCCTCACTACCGGCGGTAAATATCCGGTGTTAAAATTGCACCTGGCAAAGGTGGTTCCGGTGCTTAAAAATGAAGCGAAGGTTTTCCGGAAAGTCCTGGTACGCAGGGTGGAAGCGGATGAAGCCCCCGGTTTGTTTGCCGCCTTGCGGCAACTGCGCCGCGAAATTGCCGCCCGGGAACAGGTGCCTCCCTATATCATCTTTGCCGACAGTACTCTGCGGGAGATTTGCCGGAATCAGCCGTTAACCCGAGGCGCTTTATTGGGGATTAAAGGAGTCGGTGAAGCGAAACTGGCCAAATACGGCGATGCCGTGATCGCCAAAGTTCGCGAGCATCTTGGGAACAGGTCATAAGCTATTTCCGTCGCCTGAATTTTATCGTTCGTCGTCCGGAGTTGTTAACTTGGTGGCGGTTGCTTATGGTAGGTGAAACATTATAGAGGAGTGAACCATATCAGCTCAAATAACCCCAGACGACAAACGACGAAGCAGCGGATTACCTGTGCGATAACCCGCGACAAGAGTACCTAAGTTTACTGCGTTTCCGTTTCGATATCGTCAAATAGCGCTTCACAATTTTTTCGCATCAATTCTTGCTGCAGACGGAGGTTCAAAGATATTTGCTGGAGTGACATTTCAATTTTATTTAAAATGGGTAGGAGGTCGTCGACCTTGTAATTTTTTTCCAGCAGCAACCGGTAAATCTCAGTATGATTGCTACCCAGCAGGGCAAGAATTTTTTGCTCCTGTTCGATCAGGTTATCCAGCTTATGGAGCGCTTCCTGTTGTAAGTGAGGGTTGGAAGAATGGCCACTGTGGGTATGCTGGATGCATTCTTCAACCAGCACCCGGAGCAGCGGCAAACCTTCTTTTATGCCGAAAATGGAAATAACCCCGATCAGTCCGTTTTGTAACGCTTTTTCCCACCACTCCATTAGTTCCACCTCCTCGGGAAGGAAAGGGTTCCCTACAATATAGTATGGGTTCGACTAAAGTTTGGTGCAGCTCATTAAGGAGGCGGGTTTTGATGGAGTGCTGTTATGGTGGGGAGACGAATAAAGGGGCCGTTGGGCTGATTTTTTTACGCTTCTTTGCAATTAATTAGAATTTTGGCATACTTGGACTGGGCAAATACAACCTCAATTGCCTCGACCGCCTCGCGGAGCGGCATAACCTTGCCGATAATCCGATTCGTCTGCAGACGCGGCAGAAGATCCAGTACTCGCGGGATCAGCTTGCTGTCCGTGAAAACTGTCCGGATGGCCGCCTCTTTCAGATAAAGTTCATACAAGTTGAGCGGCAATTCGTAGTCCATCGGATACACCGCAAAGTACACAATTGTCCCGCAACGGGCCACAATCTTTAAACAGGGCGGGGCGGCTTTTTTAGCGCCGGATGCTTCAAAAACAAAATCAAAACCCCGCCCGCCGGTAATTTCGTCCGTCCGTTGTTCGATCTGTTCGTTGACCGGGTCGATCGTATACTGGGCCCCCATGCTGAGCGCCAGTTGCCTTTTTGCCGGCATGGGGTCAATTACCGTTACTTTAGCCCCTCCGGAGAGGAGAATCAGATTTAAAAGCAGTGCGCCGATTCCGCCGCAGCCCGAGAGGGCCACCGTGTCGCCCGGGTTGATCTGCGCAAGGTCGATTGCGCGTACCACGCAGGTGGTCGGCTCCATCAAAGCATACGTTTTCAGGTCGGCATCCGGCGGCAGTTTAAAGAGATGACACGGTTCAGCGACGGCAAACTCGGCCATTGTTGCAAAATGTTCCTCGTTTTGGCAAAACTGCGGTTGCCCGCGACGGCACGGGTCACATACACCGCAGACTTTTCTTGGCCAGATGGCCACCTTATCACCAACCGCAAAGCCAGTTCTTTCCGCTTCCTCACCAAGTTCAATCACAGTACCCGACGCTTCATGCCCTAAAAGCGCGCCGACCGGCAGATTATACAGTCCCTGAGTCACGATGTGCACATCGGTGGCGCAGATCGCGCAGTACTCAAGTTGTAACTTAATCTGGCCTTTTTTAAGTTCCGGGACGGGTACCTCCCGCAGTTCAAACCGGTTCCGGGCCGCATAAACAACGGCTTTCATCGTATCCATTTCCATTCGTCCTTTCCGCATTTTTTAGTTTAATTACAGCTCAACGGCAACATTGAAAGCGGTATAGTTGGCGTTTCTGATATTGCGGGTTCCACCCGCATCGCCGACCACGTAGATGTTTAACGGGTTCAACGACGTCAGTTTTCCAAGCAATTCGTTATTTGGCTTTAAGCCCAGAGCAATGACCACGGAGTCCGACTCCATCTGGATAGTTTTGCCGTTTAGCTCTACAATGACGCCCTTGTCATTAAATTCAAGAATGTTGGAGTCACCCTGCAGTTGGATTTCATATTTATCCATCTCGTCCAATAGGGCCTCATAGGTTCCGAAGAACAGATCTTTACCGAATTCCGCTTTAGGAAGCCGATCGATAACGGTAATCTCTTTACCGCGCATGGCGAGGTCAATGGCGCACTCAATGCCGGAAAGCCCGCCGCCGCAGACAATAGTGTTCCGGCCCATGTCCGCGTTGTCAGGATCGACTTCACGCAGCATATATATGTTAGATCCATCGATGCCGCGGATCGGAGGTTTGACATAGGTGGACCCCGTGGCAATAATGACGGCGTCCGGTTGTTCCCGGGCTACCAATTCGGGCGTAACTTCTGTGTTTAATTTAATTGCCGCGCCGCAGTTCATGGTAGTATGGACATTCCATTTTTTGTACTTGCGCAGCAGGGACTTGAAGGAGGCCGAGGCGGCGTCATTAAGCAGTCCGCCCAGCCGCCCGCTTTTTTCGTAAAGAGTAACGTCGTGTCCTCTTAAAGTCAGTGTTTGTGTCGCCTGCATTCCGGCGGGGCCGCCGCCGATCACCATGATCTTTCGCTTTGAAGACGCCGGCTCGATCTTCTTATACTGGGTTTCGCGGCCCAAAACCGGATTAATGGCGCACCGAATGGGAAATCCGCTGAAAATTCGGCCGCATCCGTCCATACAGCGCATACATGGCCGGACTTCCGTTTCTTTACCATCAATTGATTTGCGGATCAGTTCCGGGTCGGCCAGCAACGACCGGCACATTCCGACCAGATCGGCTTTTCCGGTAGCGATAATATACTCCGCATCCTCAAGCGTAAAAATATTACCGACGACCGCTACCGGTATTTTGACCGCCTGCTTGACCCGTTCGGCATATTTGACATTTTGCATATGCTCCATCATATAAAAGGGCATGGTATATTTGCGCGCGTGAGAATCAAAGATATTGCCGCAGGAAAGATGGGCGATATCGATATAAGGTTCGGCTGCCTGAAAATAAGCAATGGCGTCTTCCACCCGGGAGCCGCCCGGCGTCATTTCGGCGCCGCTGACTCGTAATTCAATGAGCATGTCGGCGCCGATCGCCTCCCGCACCGCCCGGATCAGTTCCAGGGGAAAGCGCAACCGGTTTTCGATACTTCCGCCGTACATATCGGTGCGGCGGTTGCTTTCCGGCGAGACGAACTGACCAAGCAGATTATTGTGGCCGCTGTGGATGAAAATGAGGTCAAACCCAGCTTTTTGACAACGGACGGCGCATTCCGCAAACAGTTGCGTCATCCGGTCCATATCCGACCGCGTCATATAATTTACCGTGGGGGCCATATCGGGAATGGTTACCGAGTCGGAGGCCAGTTTGGTCTGAATTTTATCCATGACGGAGGGTACGCCGCCACGGCCGGAATGTGAGAGTTCGATGGCCAGTTTGGCTCCGTAACGATGCGCTTCCTCGGCCAACAGGGACAATCCCGCGATATACTTGTCATGCGTGACATCGATATCGGCGAAGGAACTCATCGCCCGATCCGGGTCCAGGGTCGTTCCGACAACCAAATGGGAAACGCCGGTGCGCGCCCGCATCCCGATAAAATCAATTTCGTTTTGCGAAACTCCGCCTTGGCTGTCCATGGTGCTGCTGACTATGGGCGTAAACTCCA
>JASFQO010000195.1:0-5587 GCA_050115405.1 Bacillota bacterium | reverse complement strand
ACTTACTTCGGGACCGCCGCCGATACGGAAATCACCGTTGAGGTAAACGGGAATACTATTGTAAACGTTGAATTTCCGGATACTGTAAAGAATTTGTATTACAGTATGCAAATGTTTTTCAACAACGGTGGGGAGAGTTGCTACATTGTCCCTTTAAACGCTGCGGATACTCTGACGGAGGCCCAACGCTTCGCCAACGCGGTAGATACCTTAAAACTGGAAGATGAGCCTACCTTAATTGTCCTGGCAGACGGCGTTAATATGGCGAGCGCCGACTATTATTCCGCATGTCAGCAGGTTTTAAACCAATGTAATACGATGAAAGACCGGTTCGCCATTTTTGATGTCATTGATTCCGGGACGGTTATAGAGGATGCCGCGGCTTTTCGGGATAATATCGGCATGAATTATCTGAAATATGGCGCCGCTTACTATCCATACCTCAAGACCACCCTTAACTATCAATACAGCGATACTTCGGTAATGGTAGCCGAAGGGGAGAACATTGTGACGCTGGACAGTATCAAACTAACCCAAACCGCACTTTATAACCAAATTAAGTCCGAAATTGCAACCCATTATTTGGTCCTGCCTCCCAGCGCCGCAGTAGCCGGTTTATACGCCAGCGTCGACCGGGACCGTGGTGTCTGGAAGGCTCCGGCTAATGTCAGTATTGCTTCAGTGAGCGGGCCCAACCGGAAATTGACCGAATTGGAGAACGACGCTCTGAATGTCGATGCCACCAGTGGTAAGTCGATTAACGCGATTCGCAGTTTTACCGGTAAAGGGACTTTGATCTGGGGCGCCCGGACTTTGGCCGGCAATGACAATGAATGGCGCTATGTCCCGATACGACGTCTGTTCAACTATATTGAGGAGTCAATTCAAAAAGCTACCGCATATGCGGTTTTCGAACCTAATACCGCGATGACTTGGTTGAAGTTACGCAGTATGGTGGAGAGTTTTTTGGATAGTCTCTGGCGGCAGGGCGCTTTGGCGGGCAGTACCGCCGCGGACGCGTTCTTTGTCCAAGTGGGATTAGGCACTACCATGACTTCCGATGACATATTAAACGGCAAATTAATCATTAAAGTCGGGATCGCCGCGGTGCGCCCGGCGGAATTCATCATTTTGGAATTCACCCATAAAAACCAGGAGTCGTAGTGAGCGACTTCAGGCGGAAGTTGGAAGGCGTAAGCCAAAATATTTAAAAAATTATTGTTAAAGTGAGGTAAAGAAGATGGCGACTACTGTTGAGGATATCAAAAGCACGTATCCCTTGCCGGCGTTTCATTACCGGGTGGAAATCGATGATATGGACCCGGTGGCGTTTGCGGAGATTTCGGGTTTGAGTATGGGACGGGAAATCATTACTTATAAAGACGGATTAAGTTGTACCCAGGGCGCCAAACGGATGCCGGGACTAGCCACCGACTTAAAGTTTACCATGAAAAAAGGAATTATTAAAGCGGATAGCCAGTTATATGAGTGGATTAATAGTATCCGGCTGACTACGGTCGAAAAGAAAAATATTACCATTAGCTTGATGGATGAAAACGGTGAGGCGCCGGTGGTCACCTGGAAAGTCACCAACGCTTTTCCGGTCAAACTGGATGCCCCGGCGTTTAATGCGAAAACCAATGAGGTGGCGGTTGAGTCATTGGAATTAATCGCCGACGATCTGAAAATCGAATATGCGTAAAATATAATATTTGGGGTTTGCGATGAGTGGATTAACATTGCTGGAAAGTAGCCTGACCAATACCCAAAAACCACCGGCGGGATTTCATTTTGCGGTGATTTTTTTTATTGGCGGGACCGTACCGGACGCTTTGGATATGCGGTTTAAAAAAGTATCGGGCTTAGGTTCGGAAATTGAAACGATCACGCTTAAAGAGGGTGGCGAAAATTTATACACCCACCGTCTGCCCAATCGGGTTTCCTATAATAATCTTATTCTGGAACGGGGAATGGTCATCGGGTCTCCTTTGAATCTGGAGTTTAACGCAGCCATGTCCAATTATCAGTTTAATCCGGGGAATGTGTTGGTAGCGCTTTTGGATGATGACGGGTTACCGCTCGCGGCCTGGCTTTTTTTGAAAACTTATCCGGTCAAGTGGAGTGTTTCCGATTTGGCCGCGGAGGTGAACGGCTTGGTAATTGAGACGATGGAACTGGCCTATACCCGTTTTCAAGTAATAAGGATTTAGGGTGAAAATTTGTAATAAGTTACACTCACAGTCTTGTGCCCGGCGTAGCCAGGGCAAGGACGTTAGGGCAAAAATACATTGAAAGGCATGTATGAAAATGGCAGTGGAAATTCGCGAATTAGTGATCAAAACCACCGTTGGCGACCAAAATAAGTCAACCGCCAACCTAAGCCGGCCTATTGATAAACCGGATATCCAAAGTCTCGTGAATACCTGTGTGGCGGAGGTTCTCAAAATTATGCAAAGCGAAAAAGAAAGATAAAGAGTGATTTAAATGGGCATAAAAGATTATGGGAAATTAACCAAACTGCAAATCAAGTCGGAGGATACTGGAGAGGTTTTTGAGGTAATGTTTAACCCCGAATCCTATTCCGAAACCTTTGCAGTTAGCTATCGGAAAGTCGAAAACATTAACGGCGGCTTGGAGGAATATCGGTATGTCAAGACGCCCCCTCAGGAATTCAAACTGAAGTTTATCATTGACGGGACGGGAGTCGCCGATTATGGCTCCTCGTTTTTTCCGATGTTGCGGCGGACTGATCATTCCGTGTTGAAACAGGTTAATCAGTTTTTGAAGTTAGCGTGGTACCCGGTCAATGGCAAAGCGATTCCGTTGCGGATTGACTGGGGGGCGGATTTTTGTTATTTCTGTATGCTCAAAGATGTAACGATCAACTATACATTGTTTGACCGGGAAGGCAAACCGTTGCGGGCGGAATTAGACGCCGATTTTATCAGTAATCCGGAAAAGAACGCCAAACAGTGTGAATTGAGGTTGAAGACGGACAAACCGGTTGATCAAACCGCTAATGGGATTGTCATTAGTGTTTCATGAGGGGAGGCATAGATGAATAGTATCAAAGCTACAATTTATTGTAACCAGACTGCGGTATCTACCAATATTTTAAGTCTGGATATCATGACCGCAGTCAATCGAATTCCCTATGCCCAGGTGGTGATCGGCGAAGGCGGGAAAGATAACCAATCACCGGTTGAACTTAGTGACGCCGAGTGTTTTAAGCCGGGTAACGCGGTTGAGTTCATCCTGGCTAGTGCTCAAGGTAAGCTGATTTTTAAAGGGATTGTGATTCGGCAGCATCTTAAAAAAACCGGTGATCACACTTATTTAACCGTTGATATCAAAGACAGTGCCCATACTTTGAGTTTAATCAGGCAAAGCACTGTCTTTGCCGCAAAAGACGATCAAACCATCATCACGGAAGTTGCCGGCCGGGCTGATCTTAAAGTGGTGTGTGACCCGGATGTGAAAACTTTATCCCACAAACAGATGGTGCAATATTATTGCACGAATTGGGATTTTATCGTTTCGCGCGCGGAAGCCAACGGCTTATTGGTCTGCGTTGAAAATGGCGCTATTACCTTGAAAAAACCGAATTTGACAAGCGCTACTACAGAATTGACCGCGATTCGCGAGTATGAGATCGAAGCCGATTTGACCGGCCAATATGAAGAAGTGGCCGGAATTTGTTGGGATGTCAAACAATTAAAACCCATTAAGTCCCTTAACAACAATAGCCTCACCTTGGAAGGCAGGCATAATTTCAGAGATCTTGCAACTGCAATGGGTACCAAACAATGTGTCTTAGTCAGCGGAATTTCCGGTAATACGGATGAGATGCAAGCTTGGGCAAATGCCGGGATGATCAAAAACCGGTATTCGTTGATTCGGGGGAGAATTTCGACCGAGGGGAATCCCACAGTCAAGTTGGGCGCCATGGTGAAGTTTACTGCGGCGGGCGCAATCTTCGGCGCCACCGCCATTGTCTCCGGGGTCCGTCACCGGATTAATCTTGACGGTTGGACTACCGATATCCAATGTGGCCTCTCCGCTAAGTGGTTTTACAAAAATGAAGATATAGTGGAAAAACCGGCGGCCGGATTATTACCCGGAATTAATGGGCTTCAGGTCGGCGTGGTGGAAGCTTATCCTGCCGATGGCGATCCGGAAAAAATCTACCGGGTTAAAGTAAGGATTCCGGCTTTTGCTGAAATTGATGAAAAAGAAAGTGTGATTTGGGCCCGGCTCAATCAGCCTTATGCCGGAGACCGGCGGGGGTTGTTCTGGGTACCCGAGGCCGGAGACGAAGTGGTGGTGGGATTTTTTAATGACGATCCCCGGTATCCGGTAGTACTGGGTTCCTTATATAATGGTCAAACCGAACCGCCTCTGAAGTTTACCGAGAAGAACCAGGAAAAAGGGATTATTACCAAAAACGGGATCAAAATGATCTTTACGGATGAAACTGATAAAGAAAAGCTAACTATGGCCACTCCGGGTGGCAATACCGTTTTGTTGGAAGATGAAAACGGGATCGCGGTGGAAGACAAGAATCAAAATAAAATCACTTTGCATGAGAAAGGAGTTTCATTTGAAGACAAAAACCACAACAAAATCACCACAGATGATCAAGGTACCATTGTCGAAGACACCAATAAAAATAAAATGATCCTCAATAACCAGGGAGTAGAATTGCAAGACTCAAACGGAAATACCCTGACGTTGAGCAGCGCCGGAATTGAGCTAAAAGACATAAACGGTAATCAGGTCGTCTTGGAAGCAAGCGGGCTAACTGTCCAAAGCGCGGCCAACGTCAATATCAAGGGGGCAATGGTTAATTTAAATTGACGGGGGGAGATACGAAAAATGGCCAATTCCAATTGTTTAGGCACCGGTTGGGGGTTTCCCCCCCAATTTTATCATCATGGGAAGAATGTCTGGCTGGTTTCGGACGAGGATGATGTGAAAGAAGCATTGGAAATACTGCTCTCAACAGCGTTGGAAGAGCGACTGCATCACGCCGATTTTGGCTGCGATTTACAACAATACATGTTCGAGGAAGTTAACCGGAGTTTGGTGATGGAGATCCAACGCACGATTTTAAACGCGATTTATGATTATGAGCCTCGCGTGAAAGTGACGGAAATAGAAATTACCGAATCGGAAGATGATGCCAAAACATTGGTGATCAATGTCAGCTATGTAATTATCGACACCAATAGCGAAGATAATCTGGTTTATACACTTTCGTTAGGGTGAAAATCAGTTGACAGTGTACAGTTAACAGTTGATAGTTGTTTTCACATCTTTTTGCGCTGTTGCGCGGCATGGGAGTTAGGATGAAAAAATATGAAAATATGGGATGAAGGGTATTGGGATGAGTAACAAAAAGAACAGATCGGGAACAAGTCGGGACAATAAGGTTCTTGCGGCATTGCATCCGGATTATGTTTCGGTTGAAGAGCGCTCGATTGCGGATTTATTGATGTATGCCCGGGCATATGCGCAAAAGGTCAGATTTTATAACGAACACAATCAGGTTAGTGGTACATGGGCGGCTTTTCTTGACTTCACCGCC
>JASFQO010000194.1:0-5599 GCA_050115405.1 Bacillota bacterium | reverse complement strand
CCCTCTTCAATATTACGTTCTTTTAACCTATTTTTATTTGATTTCCATGGCACTATATATTTTTTCAAACATCGGAAGCTCATCGATAATCTGAGCGCCTGACCTGGTACCGATCAAGTCCGCTCCTGCCACCAGACAACCCAAAGCAATACTGGTGGTCCAGAATTTGCCCGTGCCGGCCACTTTTACACCAATATTCGAAGGTACACTGTCCCGCATCAGTTTAACCTCTTCCAACCCGGGGCCACGGTCCGCCCGGCCGGTTGAACTCTTTACATAGGAACCACCGCCCTCTGCGACGCACTTACAGGCCGCTACGATTTCCTCTTTGGTCAGGTAAGCAACTTCAATGATGATCTTGGTCTTAATCCCCTGTGCCGCTTGAACGAGGTTCTTGATTTCCCCTGTTACCTTCTTATAATTCTTATCCTTCAAAGCGCCAATATCAATTACCATATCCAAGGCCTTGGCGCCACGTCTTACCGCATCTTCAGCAATAGCCAGTTTCGCTGTCTCCGTCCCGGAACCAAAGGGAAAATCAAGGACAACACTGGGCTCAACATCAGTACCTTTTAAACCTGCTACCACATAATCAAGATAATTGGGGTTTACACAAAAAGTATTAAAATGGTATTTTTTACACAGTTCCACTCCTTCTTGAAGATCTTTTTCACAGGCATAAGGATGCAGAATGGAATGGTCAATCATCTTAGCCAAACTTTTTGCGTTAATTTCTATTCCTCTAATTTTAAACATTTGATACAACACCTTTCTTTTTTTGTTATTACTTCCTGCAGTAAAGCTTTTACACGGTTTTACTCCTTCACCTCCCGCCTAATTAATTTCAACATATACTAACTAGTATATACGAGTATATATTATTACTAATTTTTCATTTCGTCAATACTTTTGTAAAATTAACCAAAAAATAATTAGATACGTCACCCATAATAAACGCTTAAAATAATCCAAACCTGCCGTTTAAAAAAAGAGGCCTAAATTTTGCCTCTTTTTTATTAATATAATAATAATAGTAAGGTACTCATGAAAAAAGCTGTCGCTTTAGTTTCCGAAAGCGGCAGCTTTTTGATAAAATACAGAAACACCGAAATCGAGGGTTTTAGCCAATGATTTTCGCGGTATAATTAAGAGGAATTTCTTCAATTAATTTCCCGCCAAAAATTAAGGAATTTTTGCGAAATTTCCCGCGCCGCCTCCTTTAAAATCGCATCATAATACTCGACCTCTTTGACGGCAAGCTCCCCGATAAAACCCGAGAAAGATAAGGCGGCGATGACGCCCCCCGCTTCATTTCTGATCGGGACGGCGATACATAGTCGACGATCTTTTCCGTACGGGCCTGCTGCAGGATAAAACACTTCCCCCCAATCCTAACCGCGAGGTTCAGCGCCTGACGTTCCGCGAGGGAGTATCTTTTCATCGGATAATAAGCGATCTCCTTCAACGCCGCATAACTTGACCTCCGAGCCATACTGAATATTTTGGACCCATTCTGATACTTATCATTCTTATCCTGATAGAGCCAACCGGAATTATGTAAGGTCCTTATCGGGAACTCCGGTCCTCACTTCCACCCTCTCACTTTCAAGCCAATCCTGGTCAGGCGGCTCCGTTGCACCAGGTCCACCAGGCGGACAATCACCCCGTAAGGACAGGCGCGGTCGGCTTCGATCAGCACCACGGCATTGGGGGGCTGGCGCCTTAACGCCACCGCCAAATCCCCCTCCCCCACCGGTTGCCGGTTTAAATAAAGCCGCCGGGACCGGTCCATTTGGACCAATAGTTTGGGGGCCGCGGCGGACACCGCCTGCGTCTGCCGGGCCCGGGGCAGATCGATTCCCAACTGCCGTTGGTCATTAGCAAAGACAGTGGTTAATAAGAAAAACGCCACCAAGGTAATCAGCACATCAATCAGATTGATGATCTCCACTTTGGGCGGGGGCAACGGTTCCAACTTAATCGGGCGTTTCGACATCATCTAAGCTCCTGCGGCCCGTCCGCGTCCTGGCTCAAGCGGGTGTTATAGTCGGCGATATAATCCTCCAGCCGTGAAGTAAGATAATTATAAAAAACCGTCGCCGTCACGGCGATGATCAGTCCAAACGCCGTCGTGATCAGGGCCTCGCTAATCCCGAGGCTGATTTGTTTGGGATTATAGTTATCTACCTGATTCCCCAGGAGATAAAACGACTTCATCAGCCCGGTCACCGTGCCCAACAGGCCCAACATCGGGGCAATTGTAATCACCGTCCGCAACCCGGCCATTCGGCGGCGCAGCCAACGCACCACCAGTTCCGGCTGTTGATATTCAAACAAGGGCGTTTTTAAGGTTCTTTTGTAATAAATCAACCGTTCCATAATAATCGCCATTGCCACCACCGAACACAGAATGAGCGGAATCATCAAAATTCCGCCTTTAAGCAACCATTCCATCCTTCACTCCTCCAATAGTTTAAAAACTGTAATTGGCGCTCAAATAATATTCCCGGCCCGGCATCGGATATCCTGCCACCACTTCATAGGCTTTATCGGTTAAATTGGCAATGGTTAAAGCGTAATTTAACTTGTCGTTTACTTGATACTTGATATGCCAATCCAAAACCGCATAGTCGGCTTGATCATCATTTTTTTGGTCATTCCGTCCCGCAACCCAATTCCAGTCCAAGTTGGAACGGAATTTGTCCTGCTCGTAACCAAAGTTCAAGGTACAGCGGTTTTTACCATAATAGTTATTTCTGATGTAGCTCTGAGTCGTCTCCTCCCAAGCCTTTTTATTTTGCCAAGTATATTTGACCCCGGTGATAAAATGCTTATGCCAGCTTTTTTGCCAGTTGAGATTGACCCCGTCCGTACGAGTCCGATAATTCTCGGCCTGAGTAATCCCGCTTATTTCATTGTTGATATCGGAATAAAACACATTCATCGTTACTGACTGCCCATTTTGACGCCATTCGCCAGTAAAGTCGTATCGCTCGCCATATTCCGGTTGTAAGTCCGGGTTTCCATATCCCGACCAATAAAGCTCATGTATGGTCGGCGCCCGAAAGGCCTTGCCATATCCGATCTTAAAGACCAGGTTGTCCGTAAACAGATAATTCAGATTTACTTTTGGACATACCGGAGATGAATAGACCGATCCGGTATCCCACCGCAATCCGGATACCAGTTGCCACTTTTCATGCAACCGCCAATTGTCTTGCATGAAGACCGCCCCGCTGTTACGGATATGTTGCCCGCTGGCCGTGCTGTCAAAATCATCTTTTTTTACCGTCAAACCTCCCAAAATTTCATGATTTTCAATGACATAAACTCCCGCAACGTCTGCGCCGATACTATTTGTCTCATGTTGGTAAAACGGGGGAGAATAACTATTGTCATGATATTCCAAATTCAAGTATTGACTAAAGACTTTATATTCAATTGCCAGATCATTAAAGGTATGTTTACCAATTAAGTCCAAAGACGCAGTTTCTTCAAACTGGTCATCATGCATTGGCCAGGAAAGCGACCCGGGCACTTGGTTATCTTTGGCTTTATACATAAAGTTCAATGTTAAATTATCCTGACCGTTTTGAATAAAATCATATTGTCCCATCAAAAAACGGTCTTTCGCTTCGGAGTATGTCCGATAGCCATCGGAAATCAGTCCTCCGAAGGCAATACCGAAACTTTGTTGTTGAAACGACATCCCTAATTGACCGTATTTATTACTGCCGCCGGTCAAAGTTGCTTGATTAATTGGGACATCGGAGGTTAGATCGGTAATAATATTAACCACCCCGCCCAAGGCATTCGCGCCATATAACGATGATAAAGGTCCATGGGCGATTTCAATGCGGGATACGCCCGTCGTAGGAAAATAACTCAAATCAACTTCTCCGCCACACCCGGTATTGGCGGGAATTCCATTAACCAGGATTAATGTCTGTTTGGCGCTTGCTCCATCCAAGTGCACTGTTGCGGAACCAAAAATTCCACCATAGTTTGATACCACAAATCCTTTGTCCGCCAGAACCTCCGCCACCGTCGCCGCGCCGGAAGCTTCAATCTCCTCTTTGGTAATCACCTCGGTCTTGCCCGGGGCTTTACTCTCCTCCTGCTTGGTCCGGGTGGCGGTGACCACCACCGTTTCTTCTTCATAAACATCAGCGGCATCCGTGGTTGGCATTGCCGCATCCGCCCAGACGGCAAACCCCGCCAATAATAATACCAGCGTTACAGCAAGAATTCCCAGATACTTTGGTAACAAACATCCTTTCACCTTCATGTCTCCTCACTTTCTCACGATTTCAATTAGAAAAACGCCACATAAATTTAGGCGTCAAAATTAAAAAGCCCTTAACCCTGAGCATAACGGATTAAGGACTTAGCCTTGACCAAAGTCGGCATCACCTTCCCATCTCTCGTAGGTTGTGATTTCTCCCTCAAGGCAGGTCTCCTGGCTTAGGTTCATCGTTTCATAAACGCCTTCCCGGTTTAAACGCCAGTGGCGACTTTTTCTATGAAACTCCCCTTTACAGTGGCGGGACCGCACGGGATTCGCACCCGTTTCCCTGTTAGGCTTCTTAAATTACCCGTCAACGTCGCTTCGATTTCAAGCCAAACGAGCTTTAAGAGCACCTTGAGTATAAATATATAAATATCATAAATTTAAAATTTGTTTTAATATTAAACTATTTAAGCCAATATTTCAATTAATTTTTGAAATTTTAAATTTTTTAGCTTTTAAATCAAATTGCCGTCTTGTTTAATTTCTAAAAAAAGCGACTTTAAACGTTGCGCCGCCGCTTGAATATCGGCGCCGGCGAGCACGGCGGAGACCGCCGCAACCCCGGCAATCCCGCTGCCCGCAAATTGCGGGATGGTCTTTTCATTGATCCCGCCAATCGCCACCAACGGCAATCCTACCGACTCCTTAATCCTTTTCAGTTCGGCAAACGTAACCAGTGGGACGTCGCTTTTGGTATCGGTGGCAAACATCGCCCCGACGCCTAAGTAATCCGCCCCGTCTTGCTCGGCCTGGACCGCTTCCGCCAAAGTGGCGGCGGAAACGCCGATAATTTTGTGGGGGCCGATGATCCGGCGGACCAGCGCCGCTGGCAAATCGCTCTGGCCGACATGGACCCCGGCGGCATCCACCGCCAGGGCCAGATCCACCCGGTCGTTAATCAGCAACGGCACGCGATAATAGTCGGTAATCCGTTTGATATTCACCGCTATCCGATAAAATTCCCGTGACGACGCTTCCTTCTCCCGCAACTGGACTAAGGTGCAACCTCCGTTAATCGCTTGTTCGACCGCCTGCTCCAGCGTCGGGGCATTCATTAACGCGCGGTCCGTAACCAAATAAAGCGTATAATCAATCTGCGGCTTCATTGCTTGGAACATAGTCCGATTCCTCCCTTTACTAAGACGCTCAACAGGCCGACCAACAACATCACCGGCAAAGTAATTCCCAGCGGCGAATCCCAGGAAAGCAACAACCGGTAAGCAATGACTCCGCCAATCCATATTGCGGTGTTGCCGTAATTAATTAAGGAGTCGGGGTTGACTGTTTTCCGGCCCAGGATAAAATAAT
>JASFQO010000193.1:0-5600 GCA_050115405.1 Bacillota bacterium | reverse complement strand
CGCTTTTGACGGTAGGTGCCTTAATCGGCAGTATCTACGGTAATTTAGTGATCGGTTTTTTTCATCTTAATCCTATTTTTAGCAATAATTTTATTGTTTTAGCCATGGCCGGTTACTTTGCCGCCGTGGTCCGGGCGCCCATCACCGGATGCATTTTGATCTTGGAGATGACCGGTTCCTTAAATCACTTGCTATCTTTGGCGATTGTATCCATAATTGCTTATATAATCGCCGACTTGTTAGGTTCCAAACCCATCTATGAATCGCTGTTAATCAAGATCCTGAAAAATAAAGGTGAGGATCAGTTTGTCGGCGAACAGGCGAACAAAGTTCTCCTGGAAGTTGCCGTTTTTATGGATTCAACTCTAGATGGCAAACAGATCAAGGAAATTAAATGGCCGCCTAATTGTTTGCTCGTGGGGATCAAACGCGGCAACGAAGAATTAATCCCGAAAGGCGACTCCACTATCTACGCCGGCGATTATTTAATCATATTGGTCGATGAAGTCCGCGCCGCCCACACCACAAAACTATTGTCCCAAATGGCCGGCCGGGTGGAGCTTGAGCAGGATTAAACGGAAACAATCGGGAAATATTTAAGTTAAAATTAAAGTAAGTAGTTCCAGCCGAAAGATTTCGGCTCCTGGAAAAGGAGGTTTTTCACTTGTCCATCGCTTTAAAAATCCGCGAGTCGCTCACCAACGCCTCATTCATTCGGAAAATGTTCGATCAGGGGGAAGAATTGCGTCAAAAATTCGGCGCGGAAAACGTTTATGACTTTACCCTCGGCAATCCCGATCTGGAACCGCCGGCCGCGTTTCAGGAACGCATCCGGGAGTTGGCCGCACATCCCGTCCCCGGGATGCATAAATACATGAGTAATGCCGGTTATGATGCAACCCGCGATGCGGTCGCCGCCAACCTCAACCGCATCGCGGGGCAAAACCTCACCGCCAATCATGTCGTGATGACCGTCGGCGCGGGCGGCGGTTTGAATGTAATCTTCAAGACCCTGCTCAACCCCGGCGACGAAGTGCTGGTTAATTCGCCCTATTTCGTGGAATACGGTTTTTATACCGACAATCACCAGGGAAAACTGGTCGTGGTCAAGTCACGGCCCGATTTTCAGCTTGACCTGGCGGCAATCGAATTGGCCATCACGCCGCGGACCAAAGCGGTCTTAATCAACTCGCCCAACAATCCCACCGGAGTGGTCTACACCGAGGAAACTTTACGCGATTTAGCCGCGCTCCTTAAGCAAAAAGAGAATGAATACGGGACCACGATTTACCTGGTCTCCGACGAACCCTACGCCGGCTTAGTCTATGACGGCGTCAAAGTCCCGCCGGTCTTAAGTATTTTTGATCATGCCATTGTCGCCACCTCGCACAGTAAAGACCTGGCCTTGCCGGGCGAACGAATCGGTTACGTCGCCATCAATCCCAAAATTCCCGAGGCGGAGGTCCTCTGTAACGGTCTGATTTTTGCCAACCGGGTGCTAGGGTTTGTCAATGCTCCCGCCTTAATGCAGCGGCTCGTCGCCGACCTGCAGGGACTGGTGGCCGGAGTGGACGTTTATCGGGAACGCCGCGATCTTCTCTATAATCACCTGGTCAGTATCGGGTTTGAAATAGTTAAGCCGCAGGGCGCGTTTTACCTCTTTCCGAAAAGCCCGATCCCTGATGATGTGGCGTTTATCAACGCGGCGCTTGAGTATAATCTGCTTTTGGTCCCGGGCAGCGGTTTCGCCGGGCCGGGGTATTTCCGGATCGCCTACTGCGTGGCCAAAGAGACCATTGTCCGATCATTGCCGTACTTTACCAAGCTGGCCGAGGAGTTTGGGCTGAAAAAGGCATAGACTTTGATAAATCCAGACATTTTAAAACCGGCAAACGCGCTTTCGCGACGTTGCCGGTTTTTTAGGATCGCCATACCGTATCCGCCTTCAAACCGATCTCCGGGGACGATGTCCCGCTTCTCTGTTTTCAATTTTTACTATAAGTTACAACCATATCTTGACGTCATTATCCCGCCATTCGTGATCTTAACTGAATCATGCGTCACTTGAGCCAGGTTTCATTTTTGAAACGACGGTTCCTTCAAGAGTTCACTATACATAGCAATGTATTTTTCCGGCCGGAAATCCGGCGAACCGACCGCCGGGTTAAACTGCGCCAAAGCCCGGGTCGCCAACGCCAAATCGATTGTTGCGGTATACATTGCTTCCTCGTCGGCGCCCGGCGCGTCAAAGGCCATGCCGGCATAATAATGCGGCTCCCATGTCTTGCGCGACGGTCCTAAAATGCTGCTGCCGCCCCAAAAATAGTTGTCGACATCCCGGCCGCCCAAATTCGCCGAAGCAATAAACACCCCATTGATAAAAGCGTTCGGCTCCAGCGACGCTCTGCCGAGCGCCCGGCCGTGGCAGTGCGCCAACGCCGTGCTATTAATCACCAGACGCGCCCCTTTAGCTACATAATAACGCAACATTTCCGGAAAACAATAGGAATCGTAACAAATTGCCACTCCAACCGGTCCCCAGGGAGTAGCGACCAACAGCGGCTTGTCGCCCCGGGTCGCCCAACTTGGTTCCGGCGAAGGCAAATGCATTTTCCGATAAGAACCTACCAATCCTTCCGGAGAAAACACCGCCAACGCATTATAGATCGTATCAGAATGATCCTTGTCCTTCTCCGGCATGCCCATAAACGCATAGATTCCCAATTTTTGAGTTAGCGCGGCAATCTCCGCAGTCGTCGGGCCGGGTATTTCTTCCGCCAGCCGCGTCTGCATCTTTTGGGGCTTCGGGGTTGCGGCAATGTCGTCATAGCTTGTCAAGACCATTTCCGGAAAAACAATCATGTCGGAGCCGCGTTTCGCGGCACATTCAATATAGCCCCTGATGCGGTTCAGATTTTTTTCCTTTTCACCCCATTCCGCATTAAACGTTACCACCGAAACCGTTAAAACATCTTTCAGCATACTATTGACCCTCCTTTTTATTGATGATTATTGAGATCATACTCCCAAATGCGCGTTACAAAAATAGATTAACTTTGTCTTCAACAAGGCAATAACGGCAACATTTGCCGCTTTCCTTTTAAAATCGACATTTTGTTTTCATCTCCATTATAGTTCTTAGTAATGTTAATGTCAATTATATTAAAAATTTTTTAAGTAGTTAACAATAACATAACACCAACTGATTGCTAAATAACTTTAAGGCTTTTAAGATCAAATTTTGATGATATAATTCTTGCCACTGAAAATTTTTCTGGCTGTTCAAATGAGGCTATACTAGTCCAGGCCACCCGTAAAATGGGTGGCCTGGAGTTGATAATCGTGGCTGTTTTGAAAATCCCGCTATTACTGCCAGTCTAATCCCAGCAGATATGCGCGGATGGTATCAGCTTCTTGCATATTTAATTTCAATATTTCCCAAACTCATTGGAATTTAACGTTATCTGGCGTTGATCTTCTTTATGTTTTTCGGGTTTTGTTTTTTCCATCAGTTTTGCAGGAAGTTGTTTTTCCGCTACAGTATCCAACTGCCCAACGTTATTTTTCAGCTTAAACCGTCGCACCATCTCTTGGAGCGCTTCAGCCTGGCTTGCCAACTCCTCACTGGTTCCGGCACTTTCTTCGGAGGTTGCGGTATTCGTCTGAGTAACTTGGGCAATCTGATTAATTCCCTGGTTTACCTGTGCAATTGCTGAAGCCTGTTCATTGGAGGCAGTGGCGATATCCCCGACTAAGTCAGCGGCTTTGGCAACGCCGTCCACAATCCGGTTTAAGGATGCGGCGGTTTCATTTGCAATTTGGGTTCCTCCTTCCACTTTTTGAATGGAACCCTCAATCAATGCGGTCGTTTCTTTGGCCGCATTAGCGCTTCGGGCAGCCAGATTACGTACTTCTTCGGCGACTACGGCGAACCCTTTGCCGTGCTGACCGGCACGGGCGGCCTCAACCGCTGCGTTAAGCGCCAAAATGTTTGTCTGGAAGGCAATTTCATCGATCACCTTAATAATTTTAGAGATATTCGCTGAAGACTCGTTGATCTCCGCCATTGACACCAACATTTTTTGCATTTGTTCATTCCCGGCAGTTGCCTGTTCTTTGGCGGCAATTGCCAATTGATTGGCTTGATTGGCGTTCGCTGCGTTTTGTTTGGTTTGAGCGGCAATTTCAGTTATTGAAGCGGTAATCTCCTCTGTGGTACTTGCTTGTTCCGAGGCGGCTTGGGATAATACCTGACTGGAATCGGATACTTGCTCCGCACTGCTTGCCACCTGGCCTGACGCCCTGGAAAACTCTCCTAAAACTTCGTTAAAGGAATCAATGGTATGATTTACCGCTTGAGCCAATAACGCATGATCGCCATTATAGTTTCCACTCACTTGAACATTTAAATTACCGGTCGCCATCTCCTGGAGAACTTCTGAAGTTTCATTGATCGGTTCAATAATGGCCCCCAATGACTGGTTAAACTCGTTAACGATCTGCTGATACCCGCCTTCAAATTGGGCGGCATTCCCGCGGATCTTCAAGTCACCGCTGATTGCCGCTTCACTGAGGCGCTCTACCTCATCAATCAGGTTTTGAATGGTTTGCATCATTTCAATCACAGCCGGCATCATCCGGTCATTCTCCGAACGTCTCCCGATTTTACGATATTCTTCCAAGAGGCTAATATCCCCTTTCGCTATTTGCATAAAACCGTTTTGAAGGGCTGCTAACCGTGTCCTTAATAAATCAATTCCCTCGGCAAATTGGCGGAGCATCCCTTGATATTGATCGGCTTGCATCATTACAGTAAAATTGTTGCCTGTCATCTCTTTGATAACCTTGCTACCAGCATTTAACGGTATGATAATAGCTTCCAATGTG
The DNA here is from genome assembly GCA_050115405.1 of Bacillota bacterium. GTDB lineage: Bacteria > Bacillota > UBA4882 > UBA8346 > UBA8346 > DATCLA01. Next base: position 713 of record JASFQO010000193.1, on the reverse strand, counting down.
TTATTAATTCCAACTACGATTTTTTGATAATCCCCACTATGACAAGCCGCATCTGCCCGAACATCCAAATTACCCTTCACCGCTTCCGCGGCCAACATGTTGATATCTTCAATCACATGATGAATATTTTCCGCCATGATATTCAGGTTTTGCGTTAAAACATCTTTCCCCGACTTCATCTTGAGCCGGACATTTAAATCGCCGCCTGCTATCCGCTCGGCGGCGGAAGCCTTTTCACGCAAATCATCAGTGATCTTCTGCGCGGCAGTCCCTAATTTACCAACCTCATCACGGCGCTTCAAAATAGAGATTGCAACATCACGTTCAACATCGCCCAATGAAATTTCTTCCAAATTTGATGTCGCCTCTTGCAACGGGACGCTGATCCGATGCGCCATCATATAGCTGATCACTCCGCCCAACACCAGGAAAATTAAAGAAACAACCACAATGATATTACGCATCCGATCCAACGAAGCAAACGCTTCTTTAACAGGCGCCGCTAAGGCAAGCGACCAATCGACGCCCGGAACCGGACAATAGGCCAAATATTTTTCGACTCCCTGATACCGGTACTTCCCAACTCCGCTTTCACCTTGAACCATCTTTCTTTGAATGTTAGCGAGTGGCTTTAACCCATGATCTTTTTTTTCATTTTCAAAAATATTATCCCCCGCCAATACCAATTGTTTGTCATAATGGGCAATTGACGT
>JASFQO010000192.1:0-5618 GCA_050115405.1 Bacillota bacterium | reverse complement strand
TATCGCGCCGGCGATTTTGGGGGTCTTTCTGGCCTGGGTTAACGCCGGACTGACGAAGATTATCATCGTTTCCGTCATTATCGCCGGGATATTTCTGATTATGTCCCGCAAGATTATCGGTATTCTCGGCCAAAAACACGTCCAAACGGTGGTGGAGGCCTCTTCACGAATCTTGGAATACTGTCGTACGGTGAAACTGTTAAAATCTTATAACATGACCGGCGAACGCTTTGCGACAATGGACCAAGCCTTGCTGCGTCTGAAACGGATTAGTTTTCGCGCCGAAGTTTTGACAGCCATTCCGATCCAGATTTTCCTCTTTTGCCTGGACGCGGGCTACCTGGTGATGCTGTGGGCGGCGGTCCGTGGCTGCGCGACAGGCGGCCTTTCCGTACAAAACTTAATCGCCTTTGCCGTAATTGGCCACTATTTCTATGAGGCGGTCAAATCGTTGGGGCCGATGCTGGTGGAATTGGGCTACGTTTCCATTTCCACCAAGCGGATTGGGGAGATTTTGAAAACCGAGGAGCCCTCCTATAATGAGTTGAAAGATCTTCCCGCGGCGTGTCATATCAACTTTGACAACGTCTACTTTGGATATGGCGGTCAGGATGTCTTGAAGGGAATAAGCTGTGATATCCCGGAACGAGCCTTGACGGCGCTGGTCGGGATGTCGGGGTCCGGCAAAACGACGCTGACCAGCCTGATCGCCAGGTTTTGGGATGTACGCTTCGGAACGGTACGTCTGGGTGGGGTTCCCGTCACCGAATTGGAACCCGACAAATTATTGAGTCAATTGTCCATGGTCTTTCAAGATGTCTATCTCTTCAATGACACCATCGCCAATAATATCCGGGTCGGCAAGAAAAACGCCAGTATGGAAGAGATCAAACGGGCCGCCAAATTGGCCTGCTGCGATCGGTTTATCGCGGACCTTCCCGATGGGTATGATACGCTGGTGAGCGAGGGAGGAAGCTCCCTGTCGGGCGGGGAGAAACAGCGGCTTTCCATCGCCCGCGCCATTTTAAAAGACGCCCCCATTGTTATTCTGGATGAAGCAACGGCCTCGCTGGATCCGGAGAATGAAGCGGAGATTCAGCAAGCCTTTGAAAACTTGGTCCGGAAAAAAACGATTATTGTCATTGCCCATCAGTTCAAAGCGATTGAGCATGCCGATCAAATTTTGGTGTTGGATGGGGGGACCATCGTGGAACGGGGGACTCACGACCAACTGCTTGAATCGGGCGGACTTTATTGGCGGCTTTGGCGCGAACAACAGCGGGCCAGGGGTTGGAAGATGAAGACGGTGGAAAGTCCGGGAATCTAATCAACTAAAAAGGGGGGATCGCGATGCTGAAAATTATGGATTTGACTTATAAAGCCGGGACAGAAGAAGACGCCGACATTATATTGAACAATATCAATTTAACCTTGGAAGAGAACAAAATCTATGTCATTACCGGACCGAACGGGGGCGGTAAGTCTTCTCTCGCCAAGATCGTCATGGGCATCGTTCAACCGGTTTCCGGCAAAATTTTTCTGAATGGGCGGGATATTACCGGTCTGGATATTACGGAACGAGCCAAGCTGGGGATTGGCTACGCTTTTCAGCAACCCCCGCGGTTTAAAGGGATCAAAGTAGCAGAACTCTTAAAAATTGCGGCGCTGCAACGGGATAAAACTGTCAATATTTGTAATCTATTGTATGATGTGGGACTTTGCGCTCGGGATTATCTGAACCGGGAGCTGGATGCCGGCTTGTCCGGGGGAGAAATGAAACGCATTGAGATCGCCACCATCTTGTCCAGAGATTTGCAAGTGGCCATCTTTGACGAGCCTGAAGCCGGCATCGATTTGTGGAGCTTTCAAAAATTGGCTGAGACATTTTGCCGGATGCACGCCAAGTATAATACGATTATCGTAATTATCTCCCACCAGGAACGAATTTTGAATCTGGCCGACGAGGTAATCCTGCTTGTCAAGGGGCAGGTAGAAGAGAAAGCCGCCAAGGAGGAAATCCTGCCGCGAATCATCAGGGAGGAAAGCTGCCGATGTGGTACCAATTATTAGTAGAGGAGATTGACGATGTTAAGCGCGATGGATCGGCTGATACTGGAAAAAGTGGCGGGTCTCCACGATATTCCCCAAGGAGCATACAATATTCGTAAAAATGGCGAAGTTGTCGATAGGAAGAGTACTGCCAATATTGAGATTATCAGTATGAAGGAGCGGCCGGGCATTCGGGTGGTGGTTAAACCGGAGACAAGAGGAGAAAGCATCCATATACCGGTCATTGTAATGGAGGAGGGGATCGAAGACGTTGTTCACAATACCTTTGAAATCGGAGAATTCTCCGATGTCCTGGTTATCGGAGGCTGTGGCATTCATAATCCCGGCTCGGAGCCGGCCCGGCAGGATAGCGTCCATGAGTTTTTGGTCCGGAAAGGGGCGCGATTGAAATGTGTAGAGCAGCATTACGCCCAGGGCGAAGGGAACGGTAAAAAAATTTTGAATCCCCAAACCTTCATCGAAGTCGAAGAGCAGGGCCTGGTCGAATTGGAACTGGTACAGATAAAGGGGGTGGATAGTACCAGGCGGGAGACGCAAATAAGACTGCAGGAAAATGCCGGATTGGTGATCGTCGAAAGGCTGTTGACCGCTGAAAACCAGGAAGCGGAATCAAGAATTGATGCTGATCTGCTTGGTGCAGATTCTTCGGCGCGGATTATCTCCAGATCAGTGGCCCGGGATCACTCCAAGCAACTGGCTTATTTTAATATATCGGGACACGTCAGGTGCAGAGGGCATATTGAATGTGACGCCATCATTATGGATAACGCGCAGGTGATTGCTGTTCCTAAGCTTTCGGCTTATCACAGCGATGCCCGGTTAATCCATGAAGCGGCCATCGGGAAGGTCGAATCCGAACAAATGCTGAAGCTGATGTCGATCGGCCTGGCCGAAAAAGAAGCGGAAGAAACGATTTTGACGGGATTTTTAAGATAGGGTTAAATTAAAAAAACATCTGGATACAAGGAGGCAATCAAAAATGTATAGTTTGGGAATAGACATCGGATATTCATCCATTAAAATGGCGTTGCTCGATGGTGACGATCAGATTCAATATGCCAGGTATGTATTGCATCAAGGCCGGGTTAAAGAGAGTTTAAAAAATTTGCTTTACGATTTGGCGACGCAAATTTCCTTGGCTGATATCCGGTTCGGGGCGGTAACCGGGAGCGGCGGTAAATTGTTAACCGCCAGTGGAGCAGCGCAATCTGTAAATGAAGTGGCGGCCATCGTCGAAGGAAGTATGAAAATCCATCCCGAGATTCGTTCCATCATCGAAATTGGCGGACAGAGCGCCAAGTATATTACGGGATTTAGCGCAAATGATAAATCGCGGATTGAGATTGGGATGAATACCAATTGTTCCGCGGGTACCGGGTCATTTTTAGAGGAGCAGATGTCCCGCTTAAATCTGAAATTGGAAGCTTATTCGGAGTATGCGGCCCGTGCAAAATCAATACCGAGGATCGCCGGCAGGTGCAGCGTCTTTGCGAAGACGGACATCACCCATCACCAGCAGGAGGGGGTGGCGGTGGAAGATATCTTACTGGGGCTGGCCTATGCTGTGGTCCGCAACTATAAAGGGGCGGTCGTCAGAAAGCTGCCGCTGCAAAAACCTCTTTTGTTTATCGGCGGGGTTGCCCATAATCAGGGGATTATTACCGCGCTCAACGATGTATTTGATTTAGCCGCAGGCGAATTGATAGTGCCCGAATATTTCAGTCAGGCCGAAGCCGTGGGAGCGGCGTTGATTGCTAAAAAAGAGGGCTTGGCGATAAATTTGGGGAAACTACTCAGTGGGATTGAAGAATTCGATGAAAAGCCCGCCGCAGCCACTCCGGAACTCGAATTAGCTCCGTTATGGTCCTTTGGCCAAAAGGACAGTTCGAATAAGCATATTTGTCCGGAGATCGACACATCCCAAGGACCGGTTAACTGTTTCCTGGGCGTGGATGTCGGGTCGACCAGCACTAATTTGGTGCTGATGAATGAAGCCGCTGAAATCATCGGTTTCAAATATCTGAGGACCTTTGGCAACCCGATTGAAGCTGTTAAAACGGGTCTTGGGGAACTTCGGGCGGAGTTTGGCGACCGGGTCCGGGTAATCGGGGCCGGGACTACCGGTTCCGGCAGATATATGATTGGCGAGTTGATTGGGGCGGATGTGATTAAAGATGAAATTACCAGCCAGGCCAAAGCAGCGGTCACCCTTGACGGCAGTGTGGATACCATCTTTGAAATCGGCGGCCAGGATTCGAAATATATCAGCCTTGCCGACGGCGTGGTCATCGACTTTCAAATGAATAAAATCTGCGCGGCGGGCACCGGTTCGTTCATTGAAGAACAGGCCAAAAAGTTTAATATACCCATTGGCGATTTTGGCGATATCGCGCTTCACAGTAGCGCGCCGATTCCTTTGGGCGAACGGTGTACGGTATTTATTGAGACCAGCATTGCCGCACATTTAGCCGCAGGCGCCACAATCGAAAATATTGCTTCGGGACTCTGTTATTCCATTGTCAAAAACTACTTGGATAAAGTGGTCGGACAGAAGAAAGTCGGGAATAAAATTTTCTTTCAGGGTGGAGTTGCCTATAATCAAGGCGTGGTCAACGCTTTCCGGGCGATTACCGGAAAAGCGATCACGGTGCCGCCGTTTTTCAGTGTAACCGGCGCTTATGGAGTGGCCCTTTTGACCCGGGAAGCTCTGGGAGACGCCCAGACCAACTTTAAAGGGTTTGACCTTCAAGTTCAAGCCCGGTTTGTCGAGGAACGTAATGAAAAACGTTCTTTAAAAAATGAAACAGACCAATTTAACCAAAAGGTAGCCGGGTTAATCTTTGCGGAATATGACGGCGCCATTGATCCCGGCCGGAAAACGGTGGGGATTCCACGGGCGCTGTTCGCTTACGGGATGTTTCCCATGTTCAATGCGTTCTTTAAAGAACTGGGCTTTAATGTCTTGCTATCCGACCCCACCTGTGAAGAAACGATTCGACTGGGCCAGCAATATTCGCTGGATGAAACTTGTTATCCCGTGAAATTAATCACGGGTCACGTGGCCGAACTGGTTGCCAAAAAAGTGGATTATATCTTCTTTCCGGATTTATATACGGTAGATCATCCCGGCTCCCATACCCGGCAAAATTATGGCTGCCCTTATATGCAGTTGGCCTTCAAGCTGATCAATCAGGCCATGGAATTGGAAGAAAGGGAAATTCAATTGCTGGCGCCGACGATTGCCTTTAGTTTGGGTCGGGAATTTATGATGAAAAGTTTTCAGGGATTAGGGGAAAAGCTGGGTAAAAGTCCGGAGCAAACCGGGAAGGCGCTTCAACAGGGAATGCGGGCGTTTCAAGATTTTGAAGCTCGAATCGGCGCCAACGGAAAGGAAGTTCTCAAAGAACTCCGGCCGGATGAAAAAGGGTTTGTGTTGATCTCCAAAATATATGGCGTGGCCGACCCGGTATTGAATCTGGGGATACCCGGAAAACTGACGGAGATGGGATATAAGGTGTTGCCCTTCTATGATTTGCCGGAAGGGGATA
>JASFQO010000191.1:0-5629 GCA_050115405.1 Bacillota bacterium | reverse complement strand
CTTGCGCTTTTTTTAATGCTTTCTTCTTTTCCTCCATGGATAACTTTGGTAATGCCATCTTTTTCACCTCCTATTCCAGATTTTGAATTTGCTCGCGTAATTTTTCAAGCTCTGTTTTAAAATCAATCACAATCTGGGCAATCTGCAAATCATTGGCTTTTGATCCGATAGTATTAATTTCCCGGTTTAACTCCTGGATTAAAAAATCCAGTTTACGGCCCGCCGGTCCGGTAATCTCCAAGGTCGTTAAAAATTGTTGTAGGTGGCTTTCCACCCTCGCCAATTCTTCACTAATATCGGAACGATCTGCAAAAATCGCAATTTCCTGAGCCAAACGATTTGGATCAAAATCAACTTCCCCGGCCAGCTCGTTAAGGCGCTTGGTCAACTTTTCACGATAAGAAGTCACTACCAGTGGAGCCGCCTCGGTAAGGGATTGGTAATATTGACGCAGTAAACTTAATTTTTGTTTTAAGTCTGCCACCAATTGACGGCCTTCCGCCTCCCGCATTTGCAACAAAAAGGTTAAAGCAGGCTCCAACGCTTGACTTACCGCCAAAGTAAGCTGTTCTTGATCTTCTTCAGGTTGCATGGTAATGAAAAGATCCGGCAAACTGAGCAATGACTGGATATTAAGTTCACCCGGCAGTTGGTAACCACTTTGCAACTCCCGGATCGCCGCCAGATAAGCGGAAATCAGCGGCCGGTTCAGTTCCACCCTGGCCTCGGGAGTGGCCGTCTTTTCGATATTAATCGTAATATCCAGTTTTCCCCGATTGATTTTTCCGGTAATAATCCGGCGTAATCGGTCTTCCAAAAAAACATAAGCCTTGGGTACTTTAAAATATAAGTCCAGATAACGGTGGTTAACCGACTTAATATCAACGGTAATATGATATTCGGCAGTAGTATGAAAACCACGACCATACCCAGTCATGCTATATAACAAGGTTTATAACCCTTTCCGCACTGTCAGCCATTTTCCAAAAATCACTTATATATTCAACCTCTGGATAAAAAATTCCTGCTTTTTGCCGATAAAATTCCCAAAAATGAAGGAACTTTTTTTGCAGTCACGCCGTTTTAAATTAATAAATTAGCAAACCACGTCGGGCTTCTCTGGTTTTGCTGTAAAATTCTTTCAAGTATTGGGAGGTAATGCAAGATGATCAATCCTTCGGTTAAAAAATTTACTACTTATGTAATTGTAGCTTTATTATCTTCACTGTTTACCGTGGGCTTAATCAGGGAATTCGGTTTCGCCCAAACTAGCTTAAATACATCCCCGGTTAATCTTGATAACAGTCAATATGCCATCAAGAAAGTGGAATATCTAAATGACCAGGTCGGTTCCAATTCCATTATTTTAGCCCGCAAAAAAGTCGCCCCGTCGGTAGTTTATATTGATACCGTTTCGGTCGTGTCCGGACGGCCGTCAATCCCCTTCGGCTGGTTCGACTTTTTCCCGCGGGAATTTTTTGAGCAGAAACAAGAGCAACGCGGTACCGGGTCCGGTTTCATTATCAAATCCAACGGTTATATCCTGACCAATGAACATGTGGTCCGCAATGCCAACAAATTAACAGTAACCTTGTTTGGCGGCAAGAAATTTGACGCCAAAGTGGTCGGTACCGATCCCACCACGGACTTGGCCGTTGTCAAAATCGACGCCAAAAATCTCCCCAGCGTTAAGTTTGGTGATTCCGACAAATTGGAACCCGGTCAATGGGTAGTAGCCATCGGTAATCCTTATGGGCTGCACGACACGGTCACTGCCGGGATTATCAGCGCGTTGGGCCGGTCATTGGACAATCCCGACTCCCACGGCAATCTGATTCAGACCGACGCCGCCATTAACCCCGGAAACAGTGGCGGACCTTTGGTCGATTTGAGCGGTAAAGTGATCGGGATTAACGAAGCCATCATTGCCAATGCCCAAAGCATCGGTTTTGCGATTCCGATCAATACCGCGAATAAGATCGCCGAGGAACTGATTAAAAACGGCAAAGTGCAACGGAAAGCTTCGCCGTGGTTGGGAGTCGGCTTAACCGCAATCAATGAACAGATTGCCCGGTATTATGGTTTAAACAACCAAAACGGCGTCATTATCCAGATTTTCGCCGACAGCCCCGCTGCCAAAGCCGGGTTACGCGACGGCGATATCATTAAGGAAATCAACCGGAAAACGATTAAAAATCCCGAAGATGTTGTTAATATTATCAAAACCGCCAAAGTAGGCGATAAAATTGAAATTTTAGTCTATCGCGAAGGAAAATTAACCGTTTTCAAAGTCCAATTGGGGGAGAAACCGCAAGAGATGCAGACTAATCGACGTTACCGCAATCGCTAGTCGTAAAATTTGGATCTGCACAAAGCGTGCGTTTTCTGGTAAAATAGCAATAGTGGCAGTTGATAATTAGGGTGAAAATCAGTTAACAGTTAAAACTGCGCCATTACGCGGCATGAACCCTAAGTTGTAATTAAAGAAGGTGATTAACAAACATGGCTATTGCGCAAACTCTGACCAATACCCAAGTTCAACTGGCTCCCGACCAGACGGCGGTCTTTGAATTGATGGTAAAAACTTATGAGAAATCACTGTTTCAATTTGCCTTCCGTCTCTGCGGCAATCATCACGAAGCCCAGGATTTGTTACAGGAAAGCCTGTATCGGGCTTATAAATCGTTTGGCCGCTTTGAAGCCGGCACAGCGTTTGACCGCTGGTTATACCAGATCATTCATAATCTGTTTATCGACCATTATCGGAAGAAGAAACGCCGGCCGCTTTTGACTTCAATCGACGAACCGCTGCAACATTTGGAGTCGGAAAAGCCGCTCGAACTCCCGGATTGGACTACCAACCCCGAAAATGAAGTCGTCCGGAAAGAACTGGGACGCCAGATCCAAAAAGGTTTGGCGGAACTCTCGCCGGAATATCGGGCCGCGGTGATCCTCTGTGATATTCAAGGGTTATCTTACGAGGAGATTGCCCAAGTCTTGAATTGTTCCATTGGCACGGTACGTTCCCGAATTCATCGCGGCCGCAAAGCTTTACGGCGTTTATTGTTACCGTATTTAAACGAACGGGAGGTCCAATAAGATGAACTGCCACACAGTGCAAAACTTTCTATCCGCCTTTATTGACTGTGAATTGGATAGCGAATTGAGACGGGAGATCCGCAGACATCTTTTTTCCTGCTCGGAATGCAACGCAGTCTATCAAGAATTGCAAAATGTCAAGAACTGTCTGGAATGCCTTGATGAACCGACGCCGGAATACGACCAGCTCAGTCACCTCTTTGCCCGGCTGAAAACGGAAAAATGCTTATTTGTCCAGCAACCGTCCTTAATGATCTGGGGGCCACGGCTTTTAGTTACCGCCGCCTGTATCGGAATTTTCTTTTTAGCGGCAGTATCCTTCTTCCCGGCTGCGTCTTCCAACAACGCCCCCCTGGCTAACCGAGACCAAATTCATGATCATTATGATGCGGCGGATAGTTTCGACCGGAGCTTCTCCTTTGACCAGTCGATCACGGTCTATCAAGCTTCGGCGCTTTTACCGTAAGACCCGCTTAAAAAATGACCAAGCGCCGCTCGGCATGCGTGTACTGCCCGGACGGCGCTTGATTTATATTTTGTCCCCTCACAAAAAACGCAGGATCACATTGGTATCAATTTTGTTATTTCTTCCCCCGTGCCTCTTTGATTTTGGCGATAAATTCTTTGGCAATACTGGTAATGGAGGCATAATTGCCGGTCTTGGCCCCGCCGGTCAATTTGCTGCCGACGCCGACCGCAACCGCGCCGGCTTTAATCCATTCCTGCACATTGTCCAGACCGACGCCACCGGTCGGCATCATTTTCGCGTAAGGAATCGGTCCTTTAACGGCTTTAATAAAGCCCGGCCCAAAAAGTTCGCCCGGAAATACCTTGATGATATCCGCGCCGGCCTGCATCGCCTCGACAACCTCTTTCACGGTCATCGCGCCCGGCATTGCCGGCACCCGGTAACGATTGCAAAGCTTAACTGTTTCCACGCTTAAATAAGGGCTGACTATGTATTGGGCGCCGGCTAAAATGGCGGCGCGGGCGGTTTCCGGGTCCATGACAGTCCCGGCGCCGACAATGATTTCCCCATTATTAAAATTTTGGACGCAATCCTTAATTACCGCGGCGGCTCCCGGTACGGTAAAGGTAATTTCAATCCCGGCCACCCCGGCGGCGGCGCAGGCTTCAGCGATTTTTATCGCTTGCTGACCGGATGTGGCGCGCACCACGGCTACCAGACCACACTCGGTTATTTTTGCTAATACTATCTCTTTATCCATAAAAACCCCTCCTTATGATTTAGTTCATCCGACTATAATTATACCAAAAAATACTACTGAAATTAAGAATCTATCAAAACTTATCAATAAAAATAACGGTTTTTTTATTTTTAATACAAATTCATTACTGTTGGCCGATCAGGTCGTTTAAAATATAGGATGCTTCCTCAATATAAGAATCTTTGTTAATCTGCTGCAGCCACTCCTTTTCGTCGCTTTTCCGGGCGGGAGTCCGAACCTTAAGGTAGGATTTGACGGTCTGGATTTTACTCAATTCTTCAGTTTGAGTTTTCAAAGTTTCTTGTTCCACGACGATCTTGGACAACCGCAAAGCCTGTAAAGTATGTTTCTTCTGCCGTTGCAACTGGGCGATATTGGTTTTAAGCAAAGCAAATACCTTACTGGATTGGACCCGCTTGGCGCTTCGCGCTTTAATTGCGTCCAAACTATAGTTTTTTCCCCAGGGTTTGATCATTACTGGGTTAACCGTATCATACGGCAGATAATTTTCCAGTTTGCATTCGCCGATATCATAATAATTGAGTTGGTCCGGTAAAGCGACATCCGCCGTCACTCCTTTATACTGAGTAGAGCCGCCATTGACCCGGTAAAATTTCTGGATGGTCAATTTTAAAGAGCCTAATGGTTTCACGCTGGCATAATTATTAGGAAGAATCTGGTCCAAATCAATCAGCGTCTGGACGGTCCCTTTGCCAAAAGAGTTCGTCCCGACAATGATTGCCCGACCGTAATCCTGTAAGGCCGCGGCCAGAATTTCCGAGGCGGAAGCGCTTAAAGAATTGACCAGGACCACCAAAGGACCCTGATAGACAATCCCGGAATCAGCGTCTTTTAAGACATCCACTTTGCCATTGCGTTCGCGGACTTGCACTATCGGACCGTCTTTAATAAAGAGTCCGGACATTTCCACTGCATCGCTTAAAGCGCCGCCACCATTATTACGTAAGTCAAGAATGATCCCGCTCACGTTCATTTTGGTTAACTTCTCCAATTCCCGGCGCATATCGGTGGAGGAATTGCGGCCATGATCATCGTTGAAATTGCGGTAAAATGATGGCAAGGAAATATAACCAAAAGTCTTCCCGACTTTTTTATTTTGAATCAAAGCCGATTTGGCATAAGTGTCCTCCAAAACTACCACCTCACGGACGATAGGAATCGTCTTAATTTGGCCATCCGGCTTTTTGACGGTCAACCGGACCAGGGTTCCTTTTTTACCGCGGATTAATTTCACCACATCATTCAGGCGCATATTGGCGATGTCGATCGGTTCCCCGGAG
>JASFQO010000190.1:0-5652 GCA_050115405.1 Bacillota bacterium | reverse complement strand
AAACCGCCGAATTGGGGAAGGCTATCGCTAAAAAAGAGATAATCTCCTGATGGGCAGCGGTGGTCTCATGAAGCAGCGTTAACGCGGTCTCATAACGGCCCAACTGGATTAACCCGGAAATTGACTGAAGTTTATTCATAAACTCGTGCGATTGGGCCCGCAAAGCTTGAGTATAGTTTTTCACCTCCATTAATTCCTCGGCAACTTTTTGAAACTCCGTCAAATCCCGGAGCGTAATCACCGCCCCTAAGATTTGGTTCTTGCTCTTGATCGGGACGCAATTATAGACGATCACCGCCTCGCCGATTACCTGCTGTTGATTGTAGATGGCCTGTCCGGTCCGGAGAGCGGCGGCGATTTTTCGGTCGGAAAAAAAATCGACTACCGGCCCCCCGATTGCCGCGGCGTCCGGAGGCAACAGACGGGTAGCTTCCTGGTTGATCAAGGTCATACAGCCATTGCGGTCAAGTGCGATAATTCCCTCGAATGTCGACTGTAAAATGGTAGTCCTTTGCTCCAGCAAAGAGGCTATTTCTTGCGGTTCCATGCCGAAAATGGATTTTTTAATGTTGCTGGCCAACGAATTGGTGCCGATAATCCCAAAGAGTAGGCTAAAACCAGTTAATCCCAATAAAAATAGTTTCTGACGCCACAAAGCGGCTTTAATATTGGCGCGACTCTTGGCAATGGCAACTACTCCGGTAAATCCGCCGTCACTTGGCAAAGTGAAGAGAATGTAGTCGAAATTGATCGCGTCAATCTGGCGGCCCGGTAAAAAAATGACGGCTCGCGGCTTTTTTTGCAATTGAGACAAGACCGAATGGGGGAAATTCTGAAATTTATGATGTCCCACTAAAAACCGGGTGCCCGCGTAAAACAACAGCTTGCTATGAAGCGTGGCGGCAAGATAATTCACCAAGGTTTGATTGACTTGAGTGCCGAGATTTAAATAACCAACTAATTGTTGGGCATAAAAGATTGGGGTTGTCGTTACCAGATAGGTGCAGCCATCACGCTGAGTCAAGTATGACAATTGCCGGTCGGCACGAGGTTTTTTGAATAAAACTTTTTTTTTGCCGCGATACTCAAAATCAAGACGATTATCGGCGACCCAAAAACCGTCGGGGTCTAAAACCTCCATCAAATTGATGCTATAATCGTCGGCCGCCAGTTTTAAGTAATAATTAAGCACGGGGGCGATTCGGTCTTTAGCGGCGAGGCCGATCAAGTCGCGTTTCGATTGGCTGTCCGCTTTCAGCTCCTGTTCGGCGACGAGGTTCTCTACCGTAATCTTAAAGCTCTCATAAGTGACTTGTAACGAGTTTTCCATTTGCGCTTCGAGTTCTTTTTGAAAAAAATATTGGGTAAAAATAAAAACAGCGAACAGCAAAACTGCTAAAATAATCGCAAAATAGATATTAATTTTATTAACTAAACGCAAAACGGAATCACCTCGCATAAAATTATTGTTATTCAATTCTGGTAAGAAGACTTTTCGTGGCTGCTGGTAAATTTTCCGTTTTTAATCTCCGAAGAAGAGGGATTGCGGCGGTACCAAAAAGCAGGAACCGCAATTCCAACCTTTGGATAAGGTTTATTACAATCCGGTCATAATAGCTTTTGAAAATAATTATTGACTACTTCCGAACCAATGCCGGTTACAGTTTTGGCCATAAGATTAACGGTATTAATTTTTCCAGCGGTAACGCTGACCAAATCGGAAACGGCAACCATATCCCCGTCTGAAACCACGTCATTTCCGTCATTGTCGATAAAGGCACAGACTTTATAACTCCCTGGAGTAAGGTTGACGAGCTTGTATGAAAGGTCCGCCTTCGTCTGATAAAATTGACTGGGGTTAACGGAATCCGCCAAATTATAGTAAAAAACGTTAATGTCCGCGCCGTTGCCGAAAAGCGCCGCATACGCGTTGGCCTTACCGGCGCCGTAAACGCCGGAATTTCCCAGGCTGATAGCGGTATTTTCAATCACCGCTTCCACCTTGGCCGGATTGGTCAAGCCTTGCGAATATAATAAAGCGGCTAACCCCGCAATATGCGGGGCAGCCATGGAAGTACCGTACATTTGGGTATAATTGTAGGTCGAACGCTTCTTATCATAACAAGTGCTCAGGATGGTTCGGGCGTTCCATTCCAAAGCGGAACTGGATTCCCCGCCTCCCGGGGCGCAGATGTCGATCGCCGCGCCACACCCGGAATAAGCGGCGGCAGCGCCGGTTTCATCCAAAGCGGCGACAGCGAGCACCGGCTTATAATTGGCGGGAAAACAGACGGTATTGGCGTAATTCCCGGCGGCGGCGACGACTGTGACTCCACGATCAATTGCGTTGTCAATTGCGGCCACTATCATTTGAGCCCGAGAATCCTCCGGACTAACCCCGGCAACCCCAAAACTTAAATTAATAATGTCGGCTCCATGTTCTACGGCCCAATTAAGTGCCGCGGCGACATCGGCGAAACTTCCGCTGCCGTCTGGCCCCAGGGCCCGGATGGGCATCATTCGCACATTCCAGGCCACTCCGGCGATGCCCACGCCATTGTCGGTGACCGCGCCGATAATACCCGCCACATGAGTGCCGTGACTGTAACGGTTCGCTTCATTATAATAAGTGAGGTCCCACGGTGCGGCGTCATCATCAACAAAATCGTATCCGGCGACCAAATGCTCGCTGAGGTCGGGATGTTGCGGTGCCACGCCGGTATCGATCACTGCCACCACCACTGCGGCGCTCCCTTTTTGCAGGTCCCAGGCAAGCGAGAACTGCATCAGGTTATAGTTCCAATAATACGGCTCCGTATAATAGGGATCATTGGGGATGGCAAAAGCATGGACTTTCAAATTATCATCCACGTATTCCACATTCGCATTTCGAGTCGCTGCGGCGGATGAAAAAGTTCGCTCGTCAACGGTGATTACATAAGTCGCCGCTGTGCCATAAACTTTTTTCTTAAGTTTTCCGCCGAAACCAGAGATCAGCTTAGCCGCTTCCGCCATGCTAAGGTCGGGGCGTAACTTAATAAGACGTTCGTTACCGACGGTTTGCGGAGCAACCGGCGGACGGCGGAGCGCCGTTTTGGCAAAATTCGTCCGGGTCCCGCCGGAAACCGAAAGCGTCCGGGATGCAGTGGCAGTCCCGGCAATGACCACCTTCCCCCGAATCGCGCCGAAAGTCGCCGGGGAATGCTTCCCGCCACACCCGGCGGTTGAGAGAACCAGCGTCATTAAAAGTAATATCAAAGCTGTATTACGCATCAAAGCCTCCATGATTTGTTATATAGGGTGAAAATACTGGCGTATTTTTACCCCGCGTGTCGCGCTTGCGAACCTGGTGCCAACACGGAAGTTAAAGTATTAGTTATTAATATAAAGACAAAATTTCTCTACGCTATTGATCATTTCGCGCCACTTACCGACACTCCCTCTTCTATTTACAATCATATTCAAATAAAATATAATATAATTATTATTAAATCTTAATAATTTGTCTTAATTCGACAAAAGGAGTATTGCTATGCTCCATCGATTAAAGCTTATTTTGCTGGACGCAATCTTAATATCACTGGTGTTAACCAGTTGCTACTGCCTGAAAAAACCGGTTCGCAACACTTTACGGATTTACGCCGTCGCCTGGATTACCCAAAAATTTAAAATGAAACAAGCCGCCGCCGACTTTATGCGTAAAAACCCGCATATCCGGGTAGTTATCGATACTTACGACGACCGCGGCACCACCTTTTATCCCTTACGCAATCCCGCCAACGCCCAAAAATACGACTTATTTTTAGGCGCCAGTCGCGAACATATTATCACCTTCGCTTCGGCGGGTCTCCTCCAGCCCTTCAACAACGGCTTTTTTGACAAAAGGTTGCATAAGAAGGACTTCTTCCCCTCATTTCTAGAGTTAGGCAACATCGAAGGTAAACAGTATATGATCCCGCTGATGGGCGAACTGATGGTCCTCGTCATCCGGAAAGATTTGTTTCATCAAGCCGGGCTGGTCGACTCCAGCGGACAACCCTTGGCCCCCGACAGTTGGGACGATCTCGAACGCTACGCCCAAAAGCTGCGTCGCTTGAAAAATCATTCCCGGAAAATCAGCGGGATTAACATCGACTTCGGCCCCAACATGTTGCTCTATTCATTCTTCGCCACGTTGCAAGCTTATAAAGGCAATATTTTTAACCCGAAAACGCTTTATTTGGATACCTCCAGCGACTCGGTCCAATACATTCTACATAAATGGCAGCGATTAATCCGCTCCGGACTGACGCCCATCGACACCTTTCGCGATCCCGACGCCGGCCGGGAAAACTTTAAAAAAGGAAACGTCGCGATCCTCCTGGCGCCGCATTCGCGTTGGACGGAATGCGGCGCAGTGCTGGGCCGGAAAAAAGTGGGTCTCCTGCCGCTGCCAGGCGCGGTTAAAAACGGCAGTCTAACCTATATTCACGGCATCGCTCTCTCCGCCCGGACGACTCAACGCCGGTTGGCGCTGCGCTTTATCAAAGAAGAACTGTTAAGCCGGGACTTTCAGCAATGGACAATGCGTCATTATGGCAAAATACCCTCATTGATTCGTAACTACGATCAAAACTTAACCGCCGAATGGACCGCAATCTTCAGGTGGATCAAAGACGCGACCACGCTTCCGCTCTATCAAGGCTGGATTCAATTTGATACGACATTTCAGCGCGAGGTCCAAAACTATCTTTTAGGCATCCAGTCCATTGCCAAAACCCTCTCCGTAATCTCGACCGAATTAAACCGGATTAACAAATCAACCGGGACCAATTTCTAAAAATGGCGCACCCGCTCCCCTCGCGCTTCCCGTCCCGGGACGAGCGTCGACGAATGGTTGCGCAAAAAGCCAGACCCCGCGTGAGGCTGGCTTTTTGCTTGAAAACGCCGTTAAAAATTAGTACGTAAATCCGGAGACACCGCGGGTGATCTCCACCGGAGTCTCGGAAGAGTTCAGCGCTTGAGCGTCAATAAATACGTTATAATAAGTCCCCGAGGACAAACCGGCGCTTGCTAAACTATGACTCAATGTGGTCAACAGCGTCGCTCCGCTATCGGCTCTTAAGATATTCGAACCGTCATAAATCCGGACCCGATAGCCGCTGGCGGCGGTGACCCCGGTCCAGGAAAGCGAACCGGAGGCGTAACTGATCCCGGTCGGATAGTTCTCTAAAAGCCTGCCCAACGAGACGGTCACCGCAGTGTAAGTTGCAACCGTGGTCGTTCCGTTCAGCGCCGTTACTTGGAAGGTGTACTGACCGGCGCTGGAAATCTTTCCGGACAGCTCGTCGTCTAAATCCAAGTACGCTTGCGGGTCAGTTTTATCATAACTTGGGTCGGCCGAATGCGTGTCGGCGGAATCCCATACCGTAGTCCCATTATAAGCAACTTTATAATGGCTGGCGGAACTGACCGGTTCCCAGTTCAAAAAGATATACGCCACATGGCTGCTTAAAAAACTATCAGATACGCTGGCAGTACTCACCGTCCCGCCGACCGCGGCGGTTACCCCCTTTACCGGCAGGACAATCCGTTTCCATTCCGAATTGATATTACTGCCGCCGCCGGCCGCATTCAAACGGCTCTCCATAATCACCCCGATACCGGTAACCG
>JASFQO010000189.1:0-5653 GCA_050115405.1 Bacillota bacterium | reverse complement strand
TACCCGAAACGACTGCCAAAGACATTTTCCGTCACGATGCTGGTACCATCGGCCAATGCCAACAAAGCGGTCATCTGCGGTTGCAAGTCGGTCGGAAAACCAGGATAAGGCAAGACGGTAATATCAGCGGGTTTCAGTTTACCCCGGGATTTTAACCGAACTCGTTCCGGTTCAACCGTAATTTCGACTCCGACTTCACGCATCTTGGCAATGAGCGCTTCAATATGTTCGGGGATGACATCATCCACCACCACATCTCCGCCGGTAATGGCCGCTCCGATAATAAAAGTCCCCGCTTCGATCCGGTCCGGAATGACACTATAATCAAAACATTTATTATTTAAACAGGGGACGCCTTCGATGCGAATCGTATCGGTCCCGGCGCCCCGAATCTTCGCTCCTAAACGGTTGTAAAAATTTTGTTCCTCAATAATCTCCGGTTCTTTGGCGGCATTGCGGATAATTGTCGTCCCTTCGGCCAATGTCGCCGCCGCCATCAAGTTTTCCGTTGCTCCGACACTGGGAAAATCAAGATGGACCTCGGCCCCCCGCAATTTTCGGGCTGCAACGTATACATAGCCGTGTTCTTCACTAACCTCCGCTCCCAAGGCTTGAAACCCTTTCAAATGGAGGTCAATCGGTCGGGGGCCGATAATACAGCCGCCCGGTTGATATAGTTTTACACGGCCCAATTTGGCCAGCAACGGCCCCATTACCTGTGCCGAAGCCCGCATCTCCCGGACGTATTGGTCGGGAGCGTAAAAGTCCAAACCCTGACTGACTTTGATTTTTAAAGTTGCCGTATCAGCCCACGAAACTTCCGCCCCCAAGCCGCGCAATACTCCGATCATCGTCTCCACGTCTTTAATCCGCGGCACATTATGAATCACACAGTCGTTATTTGCCAAAAGCGCCGCCGCCATCAATTTTAAGACGGCATTTTTAGCGCCGCTGATTTTCACCATTCCCGTCAGTTGACGCCCCCCCAAGATCTCAAATTGGAATAATTGCCGCTTATTGTGTATAGTTGTTTCAGTTTCAAGCATCAGCAAGCCTCCCATCGGTAAAATCGAAACAATAGATATCATATGCATTCCCAAAAATTGTTGTTACTTAGGGTGAAAATTGCCGTCAGGTGATTTACACTCCACGGGTTGTGTTTGCGAACGAAGTGCAAACACGGAAGTTAGGGTGAAAATTGCGTCCTCGCAATTTACACTCACAGTTTTGTGCCCGGCGCAGCAAGGACATGAACGTTAGGGTGAAAATTGCCGTCACAGGTAATTTCAATCACAGTTTTGTGCCGGCGAAGCCAGGCATGAACGTTAGGGTGATTGTTAAAGCTTGTCCGAATCTCGCTCCGAGCGTCGTGCGGGGAATGAGATCCCCCAATCTACTACGTATCCAAATCTACATTGGCCTCCGGCATCCAGTTCTCAAACCTAACCGGCGCTCCGCGAAATATTCAATAAGATCCCGACACTGACCAGACATATTAAAAGCGATGAACCGCCATAACTCAAAAATGGCAAGGTAATCCCGGTGACCGGGATTGTCGAAGTCACCACGGCAATATTTAACAGCGCCTGGCCTATTAAAGAGGCCGTAATCCCGGCCGCCAAAATCCGGCCATAATTATCTTTGACCGTCAGGGCGATTTTAAAGCCGCGCCAGGCAATGCAAAAAAACAGCCCTAAAACAAGCAGCGTCCCAATTAAACCCAATTCTTCCCCCAAAATTGAAAAAATATAATCGGTATGCGCTTCCGGCAAATAGTTGAATTTTTGCCGGCCCATTCCCAACCCCATGCCAAACGGTCCGCCGGAACCCAAGGCATAAAGTGATTGGATAATTTGCCACCCGTCGCCCTGCGGATCTTTCCAGGGATCGAGGAAAGCCACCAACCGTTTCGCCCGGTAAGGCTCCAACATGACCAACATGACACCGGCGCATCCCGCCCCCAGGACTAAACCGCCCAAATGGCGCCATTTAGCGCCAGCCACATAAAGCATAATCATAAAAGTAAAAAAGATCACAACAGTCGTCCCCAAATCCGGTTCCAACAAAATTAAAAAACTGATCAGCGCCACATACACTAAGGGAAGTCCTATGCCCAGGACCAAATTGTTAATTTCCCGTTTGAGCGTCGCCAGATAATGAGCTAAAATCAAGATCATGCTTAACTTGGCGTATTCCGACGGTTGAAAATTGGTAAAACCCAAATTCAACCACCGATGGGCCCCTTTGACGTCTTTGGCAACAATTAAGACCATCACCAAAAAAAAGATTGAGCTTACGCCCAGTAAAATACTGATTTTTTTTAAATTATGATAGGGAAACTTCATCAAAAAAAACATCAGGCCCAGGCCAACAAGGGCAAATAATAACTGACGCAGGCCGAAATGAAAGACATTGGTCCCTTCGGTAAGTCGCAAAGCCTCGGGCACGCTGGCGCTGGAGACAATGATCAAGCCCAGGGTTAAAATCGCCAAGGTCACCGCTAACAAGAGGAGATCCGGGGGATTTCGCTTCATCATTACCTACCTCCTTAACATTCATCCTAACATTCATGCCGCGCCACAGCACAAAAAGATGTGGAAACAACTATCAACTGTTAACTGTACACTGTCAACTGATTTTCACCGAATCACAATCCCGAGTACACCCAAGATGGCGAGGACGATTCCGACCATCCAGAAACGTAGCATAATTTGGGGTTCCAACATCCCGCCCAATTCAAAATGATGATGCAACGGACTCATCCGAAAAACTCTTTTACCATATGTTTTAAATGAAATCACCTGAATGATCACGGATAAAGTTTCCGCCACAAAAACTCCGCCGATTATCAATGAAAACAGGGTAGTCCGGCTAAACAAGGCAATACCGGCCAAGGCGCTCCCCAGGGCCAAAGAACCGGTATCGCCCATAAACACCTGCGCTGGGGGTCCGTTAAACCACAAAAAGCCAATACAAGCACCCACCAAAGCCATCGCCAAAAAAGCCAGGTCAGTCTGTCTCTGGCAGTAAGCGATGATTCCGAAGGCCAAAGCAGCCACCGCAGTGGTCCCGCCGGCCAAACCGTCGAGTCCGTCGGTTAAGTTAACCGCATTGGCAAAGCCGACCACAAAAAAAACCGCGTAGGCAAAAAACAACAACTTCCCCGGCAATGTCGGGGCAAAGATAAGTGTCTGCCGGGTAAAGGGAATCAATTGCGACGTAGGAAAATCCATTTGCAGCAGAAAAAAAGTCGCCACTCCCGCTACGGCTATCTGTCCCGCCAGTTTTTGCCGGGCTTTTAAACCCAACGATTTTTTCGTGACGATAATAATCAGATCATCGATAAAACCGATCAAACCGGCACCAAAAGTTAAAAAAATAACCCACCGCACCGCCGGGGTAAATTGCCGGTTGACCATTAATCCGGCTAAAAAAGCGATTAAAATCAACACGCCGCCCATTGTCGGAGTCCCGGCCTTTTTTTGATGGCTTTGCGGCCCGTCTTCCCGAATACTCTGGCCGAATTTAAGCCGGTGTAAAATTTTGATCACCGGTGGCCCCAAGAGAATCGCGATTAGAAATGAAGTTAATGCGGTAAACAACAACTTGGAAAATAGCGGCAAACTACTCGTCCTCCTTATTGGTTAAAGCGGCCACAACCGCTTCCATCTGCATATCACGGGACCCTTTGATCAAAATCAGATCTCCGGGCTGCGCCATGTGTTGCAGTTCGTTAATCAAAGTCGTCTTGCTCTGATAATGGACCCCGGTCCCGCCCGCTTGCCGGGCGTTAAAACCGGCGACATACTCCCGGGCCAGTTCGCCATGGCCCAATAACCAATCAATCCCGACCGCGGCGGCATATTCCCCCAGCCCGCGATGGAGTTCCGGCCCTTCCGGGCCTAATTCCAACATGTCGGCCAACACGGCAATGCGCCGCCCCGGCGCCGTAGCGCCGGCCAGGACTTCCAACGCCGCCCGCACCGAGGTCGGGCTGGCGTTGTAGGTATCGTCAATAATCCGGTACCCCTTATGTTCCACAATATGCAAGCGTTTCCCGGTCAGTGTCGGGAAAGCTAATCCGGCTTGGACTGCGGCATCCTCGAACCCCAATTCTTTGGCGACGGCCAAGGCCGCCAAAGAATTCAAAATGTTATGCCGTCCCGGTAATGGCAAGCTAATCGGCAGTTCTCCCCGGGGCGTTGCGGCAACATACTCGCAACCCGTCTCCCGCAGCCGAATCGCCACTGCCCGATAATCCAACCGGGGGGCGTCAATTCCGTAAAAAACCGCTCGGGCGGCGGTTAGTCCCCGCATTTCCCGGACATAAGGGTCATCCCCGTTTAACACCGCCAGCCCCGCCGGGTCCAACTCCTCCACCAGTTCCCCTTTGGCCCGGGCAATATTCGCCTGGGTCCCCAATAATTCCAAATGTGTCAGGCCGACATTGGTGACTACCGCTATGTTTGGCAAGGCGATTCGGGCTAATTGCCGGATTTGGCCACGACCCCGCATGCCCATCTCCACCACCGTCGCCGCGGTAGCGGAGTTGATTTTCAATAAAGTCAGCGGCAACCCAATTTCATTATTAAAATTACGTTCGGTCTTGACCACCGGGCAGGCCCGCTCCAAGACCGACGCCAACAGGTCTTTGGTGGTAGTTTTCCCATTGCTGCCGGTGATCCCGATGACCGGAAGCGTAAACCGGCGCCGATGCGCCCTGCTGATGGCGCCCAAAGCCGTCAGGGTATCCGCAGTTAAAATCAAGGCCAACCCGGCAGGGGGCGCAACCGGCCGCTCCATTACCACCGCTGCTGCGGCGCCGGCCAGAGCGACCGCCTCCAAAAAACAATGTCCGTCAAACCGTTCGCCGCGCAAGGCAATAAATAATTCGCCCGACTGCACCCGACGGGAGTCGGTGCTGAGTCCCATCACCCGCACCTGCGGATTACCCTGCAGCAAACAGCCGTCAACTGTCGTCACAATTTGTCCTAATGTCAAATCAAGCATTAAAGCGCTCCCTCAAAGCCGCAGCCGCCACTTCCCGATCATCAAAAACAATTGTCCGGTCCGCAAAGATTTGATAAGTTTCATGCCCTTTTCCGGCTATCAGCACCAGATCGCCGGTCTGCGCCGTTCGAATGATTTGGCGAATGGCGGTCGCTCTGTCTGCTTCCAGGGCATAAGCGCCATCAGGTTGAGCCTTGCGAAAGCCGGTTTCGATCTCCTGCATAATTTGCCGGGGATCTTCGGAGCGGGGATTATCGGAAGTGATAATGGTATAGTCCGCCAAACGGGCTGCCAACGCCCCCATAATCGGTCGTTTGGTACGGTCGCGGTCTCCGCCGCAACCGAAGACCAGTAAGAGGCGCCGCGGCTTTAAACCGCGCCCGGTTTTTAAAATATTCTCCAGACCGTCGGGGGTATGCGCGTAATCGACAATTACCGTAAAATCGCGCTGTGGTCCCGCTACTTTTTGAAAGCGTCCCGGTACTCCGGCGGTGTTTTCCAAACCGGCTTTAATCGCCGGCAGATCAACCCCCAGCGTCAAGGCGGCGCTTAACACTCCCAAACTATTATAAACATTAAATTGCCCGGTCAAATGGAGCTGCAAGTCCAACCGGCCTCGGGGCGAAACGACTGAATAGGAGAC
>JASFQO010000188.1:0-5681 GCA_050115405.1 Bacillota bacterium | reverse complement strand
ATTTTGGCATTAAATGATTTTTCTGAGTTAACAGCTCTTCCCTGCCAATAATTACTTCCACCATGATCGCCGCGCCCCATCGAAAACCGTATTCAAAGGAGGCGGTGACCTCAATTGAGTCCGCTTCTCGACACAAATCCAAAATAGTTTCAAATAGTTCGCAATTCTCTTCCGTCAGTTTTTGTTGCCATTCCTTCCTGAGTTCGTCTATTTTTCGATTGATTTGCCGATACTCAGGATTTTTGGGGGCGCTCATTTCTGCCGGCGAAATCCATCCGCCATACAACGCTTCCAAAATACTCATCTTGCACCTTTCTTCGCCCGCTCACTCCTTGAAGGCTTTTAATTTTTTTCCTTCCCTGCCAACCCTATTGTTTTTTAATATTCCCGTCCTCCTTACCTTAGAGCGCAAATATTCTCGCGTCAAGCCGCAGAAGCACAAAAGTTTAGTTTGAGTCAAGGAACCGTCCCCTGACTCACTTTCTCCCGCAAATCCCACAAACGCCTTTCCGGGTTGAACTTGCAACAGAACGTAATAAGTAACACGTTTGGGCCGGTCGTTATAGCAGGTGAAAAAGTGCAGCCCGACGGCTTTTCCGTAAGTAAGATTATCTTTGGCGCGATTAATAATCTCTTGAGGTAAAGTTGCCAATAAAGCAGGCGGGACGGCCTTGTCATATAGTCCTTCGGGTATCACATACATAATAGGATCTTCCATACCGTCATCATAGATAACGCCACTGTTTTCACAACGATACAACCAAGGTATTTTCGACAAATGTCCTTCCGCGTCTTGTTTGGTCTCAAAAAGCATACACGGCGCCTCGATATTTTGGGATTCTTCCCCCATACCGATTATCGCATACATTTCCGGATTTCCCCCCTTTTATCTTTATATCTTTATTCATTTCATTTGCCTCGTGCCTGAATGAATTTCGTCCTTGAAAGTCAGCCGGTAAGATTCCATTTGCCGGCTCTTCTCGTCATTGCGTTACATCCATTAATAGGATATAATTAGATTTGGATTAAGGAAAAAATGGTTGTTATTGATGAATTCAGGCGCTCATTGGGCCTGGAGTCAGTTTCACACTCCTTTCTTAGCAATATTTATCTAAGTTGGTAAGCTATTTATATTATATCCTAGATTTTCTAAATTGTAAATATATTTATCTAGATTTTCTAGATTTTTTGGAGGATATCTTTTGAATTCATTAGGCGAGCGTATTAAATCGATTCGAAAAGAATGCGACCTGTCGCAAAAAGATTTTGGGGAGCGGATCAATATATCCGATGGTCACATATCCGCCATTGAAAAAAACAAGACCAAACCGTCGGAGCGACTCATTCAACTGATCTGTCTCAACTTTGGAATCAATGAGAAATGGCTGCGCACCGGGGAAGGCGCTAAAGTCAAAGCAAACCCACAACCCGGCGTAACGCTGAACTCATTGATCCGCAACGCGGATGAATACTTAAAAAGTAAACCCCGCGAAGTGCAGGAGATGTTCATTTTTATTTTAAACAGTCTGTCCGAATTGCTGGACAAGACGGTCAGACAGGATACCTTAAGCGGCTTGGGTCCGGATGATTATTCCGACCTCACCCGAAAAAGGTTGGCGGCAATCTGCGCTATGGTGTACAAGCTTGACCAGATCTGCTTAACTGATTATTTACCAACTCAGGAATTATGGGAAAATGGGAAACTAAGCGAACTTGATTTTTACGAAAAGAAGCGGGAAATCTTTAGAAAACACCTCAATGCGGTTGAGGCCTATTTGGAAGAGCTTTTCAAGTGGCGTTGCGCCGAACTTTTCGCCGAGTATCAGAGGAATTATCAAACTATTGAGCGCGAGGATGTAACAATGCAGGATGAAAAGAACAAGCAACTGCGGGACGACCCCACTTATTTTCAACCGCAATTTTTTCAGGAATATAAAAAAAGTAGAATAACTTAAACCACTGAGCAAAGCTATTAATGAGTCAAGGAACCGTCCCCTGACTCATTTTTCATCTAGACAAAACTTGACATATTATGGATAATATGTTAACATAAGTAGTAGATAATAATTAGCCAAAGGAGGTTTTTTTAAAAATGAAAAAATTGTGTACCATCTGCTTGACCATGGGGTTGTTCTTCTTACTTGCCTTGGGCGTACAGGCGGCAACGTCGTTAACCGGTACGTGGTCATGCAATGAAGGCGGGACATACTACATCACCCAAAGGGGCGACAGCGTTTATTGGTATGGCGAACAAAACCCTACCTCACCTAGCTGGGCAAATATCGGCGTAGGCAAAATTATTGGAAATTATATATTTATTGAGGCGACAGATATTCCCAAAGGAAAGGCGACTGCGCAGAGCAACTTGATTTTATATCGAAGTGGGGACAACTATTTTTACCGAATGGCGGGCAGCTGGGGTGGTTCAACTTGGAGCCGGTAAGTATATGTTTGGAAGCATAGGGACGGTTCGTTTAGGGGATAATCGGAAGTTTTGAGCCGAAAAAAGCTCAACAAGACTGGTGAAGTCGTGTTGAGCTTTTTGTAATATCCGCTCCACACTCTTTTTGTTACTCATTTTCTTTATAATTACCAGGGGTAGGTATAACGAAGTCATCCGGAAGCGCTGATGGAAAAGTTGGGGAGACTTGCCGGATTGGCTGATGCGCCGTGAAAAGCCGCACATTGCGGCGTCACTTAAACTGAATGATGAATGCTGGAGATCGTTTTTGCAAACTTAAAGCGTGTTTTCAAAAAGCGACTCTTAGGTCGCTGCGGTGCTCGATATACAGCGAGTATTATCTCCGCTCCTCCCTCGGTCGTTTCTAACACTGCACGACTTTTGACGACGCGAATGCCAAAACTGAAAGCTCAGCCAATCCGGCAAAAGTCCATCGGCGCGTCTGGGGGATGGCGCCGAATCTCGGGTACCTGGTAACCGGCTAAAGATGATTTTAAAATAATAAATGAAAGCTAAGTGCCCTTTTTCGCTCGCCTTTCGGAAAAACCTGTTTTTGTCCGGTCTCTTGACTACTGTATTTCTATTCCGTACAATTTTACCCCCCTCACGAAAGAAGAACGAAATCGCTTCGCGCTGGCTCGAAGTCTGGTTTAGTAAAATGGGTGTAATTACCTTCTTTGACTCATCCCTTGACGGCGCCGCCCAAAATCCCGCGGACGAAATATTTCTGGAACGCCAGGAAAATGCTTAAAGGTAAAATCATTGAAGCAAATGCCGCCGGAGTCATGATGTCCCATCCCGAATCCAAAGAACCCAATAAGCTGCTGAGTCGGACCGTCAAGGGGCTCAAAGCCGGGTTGCCCAACAAGACCAGCGACACCAACAGATCATTCCAAACCCACAGAAACTGAAAAATCGCCAGGCTGGCGAAGGCCGGTTTGGAAAGCGGGACAATTAGTTTGACAAACACCTGAAAATTACTGGCGCCGTCGATCTTCGCGGCTTCAACCAAAGAATACGGCAACTGCGCGAAGAAATTGCGAAAAAGATAAACGCAAAGCGGCAGACCAAAAGCGGCATGAGCGATCCAAACTCCAAAAAACGTCCCGTTCAACCGCATTCCTTTTAAAGTTAACAACACCGGAATCAGGACCGTCTGCAAAGGGACAATCTGCAAGGCGATCATCGTAATCAACAGGGTTTTCCGCCCCGGAAACTTATAAAAGGAAAGCGGATAAGCGGCCAACGCCCCGATGAAGATTGGCAGTAAGGTCGCGGGAATGGTAATAATCAGAGAATTGATAAAACCGCTGCCAATCCCTTTGCTGGTCAAAACCAGTCTGTAATTTTCCAGGGTAAACTGCCCGGGATGACTAAAAACCGTCCACCATCCCGTAGTCAGCATGGCGTCGACCGGCCGGACTGAGCTGACCAGCAGCATGAGTGTCGGCGCCAGCCATGCCGCCACAATCATGGCCAACAGCAGATTGCTTCCCAGGCTGTTGCCGCTTAATTTTCCGATCGCAGTTGATCTCATTTTCATCAGTGTTACCTCCTCTCTTCCGGTTACATCCGGACGCTTTCTTCATACGCCAAATTGCGAACATTCATCCATAAAATCGGAATAACCGCGATGAACAAAATTACCGCCATCGCCGCCGCATACTGAAAGTTATTTTCGTTGAACGCCGTCATATACATCCGGTTGGCAATTACTTCACTGGAATTAAACGGCCCACCTTTGGTCAACGCGTAAATAATGTCGAAAACCCGGAGTACCCACAGGATCATCTGAGTGACCACGACGACAATGGTCGACCGGATAACCGGAAGTTCAATCCGGAAAAAGATCTGAAGATTACGCGCCCCTTCAATCCGGGCCATCTCAATCAGCTCCGTCGGGACCGCGCGTAATGCCGCGCTGAAAATCACCGTGCAAAATCCGACTTGCATCCAGATGCCCGCAATAATTAAGGCCAGGTTGACCAGGTCCGGCCGCCCCAAAAAAGCGATTCCTGTGAAGTTAGGGAGGAAAAGTCGAATGAGCGCGTTCACCGTCCCGGTATGCACATCCTTAAAATACATAAAATTCCAAATAACTCCGGCGGCGACTCCGGAAATCGCCATCGGCAGAAAGATAATGGTCTTCGCCGTTGTCCCCCATTTCACCCGGTCCGTCAAGGCCGCAATCCCCAAACCTAAAATTACCGTCAAAGTCGTGAAGACCACCAGCCAGATGAGGTTATTTCCAAACGCCGTCCGCATTCGCGGATCTTTGACCATTGTCCGGTAATTTTCCAGACCGGCAAAGCGTTCCGTCTCCCCTTGACTTTGCCGGGACTGAATGACTGCCGCAATCATGAGTTCCGCCGTATCTTGCGCCGTCATCTCCGGATCAATCTCTCCCAAAGGGATCCGGACCCCGTAGGTCGTCATCATTTTTCGGACCGCCCGTCCCCACCCGGGAATTCCCCGGATGACGTCATTACGGCTTACCTTTTGGCCGCTTGCAGCTTGCAACTCCTTTAGCAAGTCCGTTTGCAATTGACTTTCACTAAATGTCACTTTCTGATGTAAGCTCAGATACACCGTTTGCAAAGTCGGCGCGATCAGAAAGACCATGACCAGCACCGCCGCCGGCAGAATCCACAGGTAGTATCCGGCCCATTCCAAAATCCGGTTCTTACGGCGCCTTGCTCCACCTCTGATATTTTTCATCCCCTCACGCTCCTTACTTTACATTTTAAAAAAAGAGCCGTCCTCAAAAGGTGTTTATTTAAGGAGCCTTTTGAGGACGGCCGGTCGGCAGTGTCTTAATAATTCTTTTTGGCGAGCGCTTCCATTTCCGCCAAGATCGAATCAAGCTTCGCGGGGTTTTGAATATATTTCTTACAGGCGTCCCAGAACCCCCCCTGGTTTCCCACAGCTGAAGGCATCAGATCGGAAGCGTCGAAAACATACGTATCGGCCCGGGTGAGAATCTTCGCCGAGTTCCGGCTGACGACATTCGGATAAGCCTTCAAGGAAACTCCTTTGTTTTGCGACAGGAATCCACCCTTGACCGCGATTTCATTGGCCTTGACGGTAACCAAATATTTCATCAGCTTTTTCACGGCCGGCCGTTTGGAGAAAGCCACAAATACGTCCGCGCCGCCCACCACCGGGACGCCATACTGCGAATCGATGGCGGGAAAAGCGAAGAAATCCATGTCCGCGCCGA
>JASFQO010000187.1:0-5701 GCA_050115405.1 Bacillota bacterium | reverse complement strand
CGCGCTGGAGCTGGTTAAGGCATTGATCGCAAAACCGTCCCGATTTGATTGGAGCGCCGCACTGCTCGCATTCCAATGTGGCATCCGCCAGTTGATAGTCGTCCGAATCCAACAAACCGGTCCGAATAAAGCGATCTATGGTCCTTATGTCAACTCCGGTAGCCTCACTCACTACAATCGGAGTTGAGCCGGGATGGGCCAATAAATATTCCTTAACGGTCTGAAAATCTTCATCATCTTTCCGAATACATGCGGGACAAATGTAATTGCCGTTAAACCGAAAAATTTTGCCGCACCGCTTGCAATTCTTAATCTCCATAGTCTCAAACTCCTTTTTACTTTGATACCCAGTCGGATTCCACCACTCCGGTGGCTACCGTTAACACATCCACCCGTAATGCGCCTGCTTTTAAAAGCATTCGGGCGACTTCGGAGACAGTAGCGCCGGTGGTCAAAATATCATCGATTACTAAAATTCGTTTTCCGGCAACCAATTGCGGTTTGAGCACCCGAAAAGCATTGGCGATATTGAGGAATCGTTCCTGTTTACTTAAATCGTTCTGCTTTTGGGTTGGTTTTTCCCGGACGACCGCCTCGGTCAAAATTTTTTTACCCCAATAGGCGCCCAGGGGCCGGGCAATCAATTCGGCTTGATTATAACCGCGCGCCACCATTTTTTGCTGATGCAACGGAACTGGAATAATCAGGTCGTTTTGCCGCCACCGACGATTTAGTTTACTCCATTCCACCAACAATTCACCCAGGGCCACCCCTAATTCGGGCCGAAACCGGTACTTCAAATCCGTCAGATATTCCCGCAAAGCTCCTTCATAGAGCGCCACCGCCCTGGCTTGACGAAAATAATATTCCGTTGCGGCGCATTGCTTACAAATGGATTGCTTTTGCGAATTCAAGCGCAAGGGGCGGCCACAACGGCTGCAAACCGGAGGTACGACCAAGAGCAATCGCGCCAAACAATTGTGTCCCAACCCCTGACGCACGCTGCGTTCCTGGCCGCAGACCGGACAGATTCCACCCGGGGCAAACACCAATTCCGCCAAACCGGCGCCGAGGATGGTCCACCCATTTTTACTTTTACTAAATCTTGTTATTAAATTCATCGGCACTTTAATCATTTTATTTTATAAGCCCAAAGACCTAATTTTTCCACAACTTACACCTAAGATTAACCTATTTTAAAATCAAAACCAATTCAAGCTGCAGATTTACAATTGTCTTCCAATCGGCGCTTGGTATTTTTACAAAACGCTAACATTTTCATTGAACAAAAAATATTTTAGGAATCCAAATATCCCAATTGCGCGCCTTCCAGATTCAATTGACGGATCCACCGGATACATTCCTGCATGGACCGGGTAACCGACTCTCCGTAAAACAACGCTTGGGCCGTTTCCCCATACCGGCCGGCCCGCCCGACAATCTGGACTAAAGTACGGCAATCAAAAATTCGTTCATTATCGGCATCCAAGACCATTACATCCAAATCGGCAATCGTGATCCCGCGTTCCAATATCGTAGAGGCAACCAAAAAATCCAGCTTTCCCTCGCTTAGTAATTCCTTATTCCGTTGGGCATTCTTGCTTTGCGAATGAATCAGCGCGCCGGACACCCCCTGCGGTCGACCCCAGCGGACCAACGCGGCTCCCCAGGTTTCGATCAAGCGGATTGTCGGTAAAAAGACCAACAACTTGCGCTGCAGTTGTTTGGTTCGTAACAGTTGCGTTGCGACCGCTTCCGGTATCTCCCACTGTTGCTGCGCCCCAAAATGGAGCTTGACCCGGATGACTTCCGGGACAATCAACGGGCGGCGATGGTAGCGGGCCGGGATCGAGACATAAGGCAACCGTCCCGCCAGGGCCTGGGCCAGGGTATGGCGGTCCGGAGTAGCGCTCATAATCACCAGTCGGCCGGTGGGTTTAAGCGCCCGCCGCACCGCCTGATGAAGCATTTCACTCCCCTGATAGGGAAAAGCGTCCGCTTCATCCAAAACCACCAAATCAAAACTTTGATAAAAACGCACACACTGATGGGTAGTGGCCAGTACTAACCGGGCGTCACTTATCTGCCGCCGTAAACCGCCGGATAACGCTGCCTGCGGTACGGCGGGAAAGGCTTTTTGAAACCGCGGTGCCAACTCACCGACCACATCTTTACGCGGAATCGCAAATAAGACCCGTCCCCCCATAGCCAAAACCCGGGCAATGATCCCAAAGCTAACTTCGGTTTTACCCCCGCCGCAAACCGCCCAAACCAAAAAGACGGAAGCGTTGCTTTTGATAAAGTTCTCAAGTTCAGTGGCCGCGCGTTGCTGCGCCGCAGTCAAACTAAAATCCAGTCGCGGTTGGAGCGGCGCCAGCGGAGTCTGGCTTTCCGGGTAAGACTGTTTATAAAGCGGCATGCAACTTTTGGCCAACCCCAGTCCGCGACAGTTGGAACAGGTCAAACAGTGCGAAGCGCCGCAAAAATAACAATCGGCCGCCCAGATTCCGTCCGTAGCCCCGCAACGGCGACATTCCGGCACACCCCACCGGTTGTAGCCGACCGCCGCTTCCCGCGTGACTTTACCGGCCAACACCAGTTGCTGCATCCAGTCCTCCGGATTCCACGGCGCCGCAAAACCGGCCAACCGAATTAGCTCCACCAGTTCCGAACCCAAAAGACATTTCCCCCAAAAATACCGTTCCAAACCATCCGGGACCGGCTGGCTTTCCGCCTCACCGGTCAATGCTCCGGCCAAGGTTTGAGTGCGATAACTGCTAAATTTGGCGGCGTCAAGATCACGGAGCAGTCGTTGGGTCAGTTTAAAAAAACGGCGCGGCGACAATTGGCCGCGCGTCTGCTGCAACTGACCAAGTACGTTCACAGCAGTCCCAATTGCCTGGGCCGGCTGCACAAAAGTCAGTTCCTGATAGCCTTTGGCCGCCCACCAGGCCGCATCAATCCGGAGATTACTACTATCGCCAAACTCCGGTGGCAACCCCGGGCCGGTAACCATATAGATAAAATACTTTGGAGCCAGCATGATAACACCTCGTAGCTCGTGGTTCGGAGAACCAAAATCAAACTGCAGTGCAGTTCTTTATTTATATAACAAAAATATCAAATATTTACATTGAAAAATAAAATTTCCCCCTTCATACTTAACCCCAATAGTATGTGGGAAGTGAGATTTAGGGTGTGGGAAAGTTTAAGAATATTTTCTCGTCTCGCCTCTCTCACCTCTCACTTCGGGCGAAGTCTAACAGACTTCGCCCTTTAGTCTTTCGCTCAGCAACGAATGGCGTTCGTCGATCCGGTTATTCTTAACCGCAATGGCAATCGCTCTTTTCGTGCCGACCAGCACGACCATTTTTTTGGCCCGGGTGACTGCGGTATATAACAAGTTGCGCTGCAGCATTAAAAAATGTTGCGTGGTTACCGGAATAACGACTACCGGATATTCATTACCCTGGCTTTTGTGGACCGTAATCGCATAGGAGAGGGTTAATTGCTCCAAATCCTCGGTCTGATATTCCACCAGCCGTTCCCCGTCGCTATCTTGAAAGCCCACCGCCAAAGTGCGGTCTTCCGGATCCAGCTTGCGGATACGGCCGATATCGCCGTTAAAAACCAAACGTTGGTAATCATTGCGGGTTTGCATCACCTTGTCGCCAATTCGATAAACGGTTTGCCCCACAACTAGTTCCGGGACATCGGCGCCTTTGGGATTCAAAGCGTTTTGCAGACAAACATTCAAGTTGTCCACCCCGGTCAACGTCCGACGCATCGGGGCCAATACCTGAATATCTTCAATCGGGTCACAGCTTAAGTAGGCCGAAATCCGGGTTTTCACCAAGTCCGGCAACAAAGCGACAATCCGGTCCGGGTTTGCTTCGGCAAGAAAGAAAAAATCCCCGGTCTTTTGCAATTGCGGAAATTCCCCCCGGTTGATCCGGTGAGCGTTGAGCACAATCCAACTCTCCTTCGCCTGCCGGAAAATTTCGTTTAGCCGGACCGTCGGGACCACCCCGGAGCGGATTAAATCGCGTAAAACCGCGCCGGGACCCACCGAAGGCAATTGGTCCACATCACCGACCATGATTAAGCGCGTCCCCGGAGTCAACGCTTTTAACAAATTGTAAAACAGCACCAAATCCACCATTGAAAACTCGTCCACAATCAAGACATCGGTCTCTAAAGGCTCATCTTCATTAAACTGAAAATTACCATTCTCCGCTTTACTACTTCCATAACCCAATAAGCGGTGGACTGTTTTCGCCGGGGCGGCGGTAGCTTCCGCAAGCCGTTTGGCGGCGCGTCCGGTAGGCGCCGCCAGCATGAATGATAACCCGGCGGCTTTGAATAACTCTAAAATTGCTTTGATAATAGTAGTTTTCCCGGTGCCGGGGCCGCCGGTGATCACCAACAACCCGTTTTCGACCGCCTTCACGACCGCTTCTTGCTGTCTCGTGGCTAATTGAATCCGATTAGCCGCCGTATACTTGGCTAAAAATTGTCCCACAGCGATATTAAGCGGTTTTATCGCCATCTGCAACAGCTCTTGGACTTTTGCCGCCACTCCGATTTCACTATAGTAAAAAAGCCCCAGATATAAAACGGTCCGGCCGGCCAGTGTCACGCGAAACAACTCTTTTTTGGCAATTAACTCTTCAATTTGGTCGCCCAGTTGGGCGGCGTCAACTTGCAATTCTTTTTCGGTCAGGTGCACCAGTTCGCTTTCATAACCAAAAATATGCCCATTGTTGCAATATTCGTTCATCAAGTAGCGAAATCCGGCCCGCAGCCGATAGGGCGACTCCGGACTGACGCCCAGTTTTTGCGCAATCTGATCCGCAATTTTAAAACCGATCCCAAAGACCTCATCCGCCAAACGATACGGATTTTCCCGGACAATCCGCACCGCCTCCCGGCGATACGTACGGTAAATTTTCAAGGCGAAACCGGGACCGATCCCCAACCCTTGCAAAAAGACCATGACTTGCTGAATTTCCTGATGTTCGCGAAGCCCCCGGGCAATCCGCTCCGCTTTTTGCAGCGTAATCCCCGGCAACGTTGTTAATTGCTCCGGGGTTTGGGAAATGATATTTAGGGTCTCCAACTTAAACTTCCGCACTAATTTTTTGGCGGTGGCCGGCCCGACCCCTTTAATCAAGCCGCTGGCCAAATAACGTTCAATTCCGATTACGGTTAACGGCAGATGACTTTGCCAGGATTCCAACTGAAATTGTTCTCCATATTCCTTGTGTTGGACCCACTGTCCGGTCAGGCTTAAATTTTCACCTACGTATAATTGCGGTAACATTCCCACCGCCGTTACCGTCCGGCCGGAACCCAGCTTGAGTTTGATCACCGTATATGAGTTTGCATCATCATAAAAAGTAATCCGTTCCACGGTACCGTCAATTTGTTGTTGCATCAGGTTTCCCACTCCCGCTTGATTACAGGTAAAATTTGGCCGGCAATCCAACCGGTGGCCAGCCCGGCCGGTATTGCCAACAAAATTAAAGCCGGCAGTAACAAATAGGTGACGGTCCATTGGGGGAACAAACCCGGAATCAACATTAAAACAGCCACTTGTCCCAGATTATGACCTACCGCGCCAATCACACTCAACCCCATCAAGCTGAATTTGTCATTTCCAAGCAAACAGGCGACTTTAATCAAGAGCAGACTGAGGACC
>JASFQO010000186.1:0-5727 GCA_050115405.1 Bacillota bacterium | reverse complement strand
CGCATGGCAGCTAAATAGCGCGTTGGCCGGGTTGGTCTTGCTGACTGTTTACCCTCTTGGTTGTCTGTTATTAAACAGCTTGGGGATAACTTCGTTGCAACAACGCTTGAGTTTTCAAGGATATCGGGAGGTTTTAACCGAACCGCAGTTTGCGACGGCCTTTTACAATACGATCGGCATGGCGTTGGCGATTACCTTGATTTCATTGGCGCTGGGGCTCGCTTTGGCCTGGCTCTTAACAAAAACCGACTTTCAAAACAGACGGATATGGGATTTTTTAATCATGTTAACTTATATGGTCCCAGCGTATATTATGGCGATTGCCTTGATTGAGATTTTGGGGCCGGTCGGGATTGTTGGGAAATTATTTAAGGATGGTGGAATGCCTTTTAAAATTTATTCCTTATCCGGCGTGGTCCTGGTGATGACCATCCATCTTTATCCCTTGGCCTATTTGACAGTGGCCAACGCCTTGCAAAGTTGCGAACGGTCGTTGGAGGAGGCTGCTTTACTTGATGGGGCCGGACATACGGCTGCCTTCTTTAAAATTATCTTGCCGGTAATTCTGCCGAGCGTTTTTTCAGCGGGCTTATTTATCTTCACCCATTCCGTCGCCTGTTTCGGAGTGGCAGCGTTGCTGGCGTTACCGGCGCGGCAGTACATATTGCCGACTTATATCTATATTGCGTTATCCAGTTTGAAGTTTGAAAAAGCGACGGCCATGGCGGTGTTGTTGGCGCTTTTAGCCGGGCTGCTTTTTACGGCGCAACATTGGTTGGGTAAAGCGGAGTTAAAAACGGTTCCCGGCGCCGATTATGGCGACCACCGGGTTAAATTGGGCGGTTTGAGGTTTTGGCTAAAACTGGGGTTGGGTCTGTTTTTTGGGGCGACGGTCATTGCGCCGCTCGTGGTAACGGTAATTGCCTCATTTCTTAAAGTATGGGGCTTGACTTGGGAACCGGCCAATTTTACCTGGG
The DNA here is from genome assembly GCA_050115405.1 of Bacillota bacterium. Lineage (GTDB taxonomy): Bacteria > Bacillota > UBA4882 > UBA8346 > UBA8346 > DATCLA01. The sequence goes on along the minus strand of JASFQO010000186.1, from coordinate 4,750 downwards.
ATAATTACCGGCAAATCTTTTGCGGCGGGTCGCGGATTCTCAAAGCCATCCGCAATAGTGTGGTTTTCGGCGCGGTTGCGGCCACGGCGGCGACTTTGATGGGGTCGGTCGCCATCTATTTGGGAGTCCGTTTTGGCGGTTGGCGGGGAAAGTTGGCCGATTTTCTGCTGAGTTGGCCGATGGCCCTGCCCGAAGTAGTGTTGGCGGTGGCTGCTATCTTGGCGTGGATCCGTCCGCCGTTGAAATTATATGGTACACCGGGAATTATTATCGTAACTTACATCGCCGCAGGGTTGCCGTTTGTTGTCCGTAGTATCCGCGGGTTACTCGATAGTCTGGAACCGGAATTGGAGGAGGTTGCCTGGACGTTCGGCGCTTCGGTCTTGACCGGATTTCGCCGGGTGGTGCTGCCGCTAATCGCTTCCGGTTTAAAAGCCGGATGGCTTTTTACTTTTCTCTTCGCCTTGCATGAAATTCCGATTTCCACTTTACTTTGCGCCCCGGGTACGGAGACTGTCGGAGCGGTCCTTTTTGGGTTACGGAACGATACCGGCGGTTTGGAGTTGATCTCCGCATTGGCGGTAGTGATTTTAGTGATAATTAGCTGTGGCAGGATGGCAATTCGGACGTTGTCAAGGGGACGGTTCTTTTGACAAAAAAATGTCATCGGAAGCGCGCGGTTCATAGAGGCAGATTGGGGGATTGCGTCCGAGAGAATTTGCGGTATTCGTTCGGTAATAAGCCGGTGTTTTTCCGAAAGGCGCCCGAAAAATTGCTGGCTTTTTGATACCCTATGATTCGCGCGATTTGTTGAATGCTCAAATCGGTATTGGCGAGCAGATGCTCGGCATGGCTGATACGTTTAGCGTGGATGTACTCAAAAACCGTGCATTGATAGACTTTTTTAAAGGTATACTTCAATTTGGTCGGGCTCATGCAGGCTATTTTGGATAGCGCCGCCAATTGAATATTAAAGGCAAAATGGTCGTTGATGTATTCCCGGACGGACGCCAGGCGCTCCAAATCCTGCGTGGCGACGTAGGCAGGCGGAGCAGCCTGTACGGTCTCTTTGGTCTTATGGACGATGAGTGAAATCGCCTCGGCCACTTTGCTTTCATAAAAGAGTTTGGCCGCGATGCCGGTATGGCGGCAGTTTTTGACTTGCCCCAAAAGAAAGATCAGCCCCGGAAAGTCGGTGGAACCGTCTATGCTTAGGAAAGCCTGCCGCGGATCTTCGTATTCTCCGGGATAGCGAGTCTGTAAATAGTTTTGGTAATAATCCGGCATAATCATGATGGTCGTGCAACGGACCGGAATGTTCTTGTGATAAATAGCCTGATAGAGATTATTCCGACCGATCTGGCCCTTGATGAAGTCGCCGGAGAGACGTTTATAGGGGGCGAGTTCCTCACCGGAGATGGAACTGTAGTAACTGATGGACAAATAGTCCGGTTGCGGATACTCGAGATAAAAGTCTTCATAGACGGTCCAGTCCTGCACGGACAGGGCGAACAGGTTGTCACAGGAGTACATCCAGTAATATCCGTACCCTTTGTCGCTAAGAAGCGTATAGCAGATGCCTTCCGAATTGTATTTCGCGTTGCCTTCGTCCCGGTAAAACCCATACCGGAGCAGGAAGGTTTCGAACAACTCTTTTTGGATATCTTTCATTTTGCCACCAATCTTCAAAAATGACGTAGAAAGTTAGTGAACTCTAACAATAATATATCACCTGATTACCAAAAATGCAAGGCGTATGGCGGACCGGGGCGATTTCCTGACTTGTATTTAAGCTTCGTCTTTTAATAAAATCATAAAAAATGAGGAGGTCAATTTTGAAATGAAACGTTTTATGGCGGCGGTGTTTTCTTTGTTATTAATGGTGGCGTTGGGCGGAACCTTGGCATTTGCCGGAAATGACAAAATAACTTTGTACATTTCGGGACCGAAGGAGATGATTAACGCTCTGGAGAAGCAGTTTGAAGCGAAGCGTGGGGATGTGCTTGATGTCTTTGCGACCGGTTGCGGACCGCTCAAACAAAAAGTGTGGACGGAGATGCTGGCCGGCGGGATTCAGGCCGATCTGATCTGGGGCGCGGAGCCGATGCTTTACTACGCCCTGCAACAAAAGGGGGTTTTGCAACAATATCGGTCCCCTCAGGCCAAAAACCTGCAAAAGCAGTATAACTACGGCAATGGTTACTTTACTCCGGTCAATGCCCGTTATGGCGTGATTGTCTATAACACGGCCAAGACGCCCGCAGCCAAGGCGCCACGGGCGTGGCGGGATTTGACCAAGAAATGCTGGGATAAAAAACTGGCGATGGCCGACGCGGCGCAGTCGGCGATGGCTTTGGCGTTGGCCGTGGGTCTGTATGATGTATCGGGCGGAAATTGGAATTTAGTCAAAGCGTATAACGTCAATCATTTGATTTTGACCAAGACCAACGTGGACGCGATCGCCAAAGTAGAGTCCGGCGAAGCCTGGGCCGGTATTGCCCCGCATGACGGTGTACTGCGTTTGGTTAAAAAGGCTAAGAAAAAGGGCGTCCCAAGTCCGTTGCGCTTAGTCTGGCCGGCCGAAGGGGCGATTAGCGTCCAGCGGCCGATTGCGATTATCAAGAAGCACCGTTCCGCCAAGTTGGATCGACTGGCGCGGGAGTTTGTCGACTTCAGCCTTTCCGAGCCGGCACAACGGATCGCGGCGCGATTTGCTTTTATTACCGTCTGCAACGGCCTGCCGCTGCCGGACGGCGTACCGGACCGGATTAAAGCCGTTACGCTTAACTGGGAAACCATTGCCAAGCAGGAGACTCAATTCATGGATGGTTTTACACAAATCATGACTGTAAAATTAAGTGGTATTCAATTTTAAAATCATCTTTAGCCGGTTTCCCGGTACCCGACTTATACCTACCCCTTAAATTACCTTTACAATTTGGCGCTGTTTTGCTAGAATATAGCCAATATACGTCAAGGAGTCGGTGAAGGAGGTAATCCGCTTGGACACCACTAATATTCTGATTGCTTTTGGATTAACGCTGTTGGCCGGACTGTCAACGGGGATCGGCAGTATCCTGGCTTTTTTCACGAAACGGACCAATACCGGCTTTCTCTCGATGGCGCTGGGGTTTTCGGCCGGAGTGATGATTTATGTGTCGTTTATTGAGATTTTTGGGGAAGCCAAGGAGGCGCTGACCGGGGCGCTGGGCGCGAAGAGCGGGTCGTGGACGACGGTAGCCGCTTTTTTTGGGGGAATTCTCTTTATTGGCTTAATCGACCGTTTAGTACCTTCGGAAAAAAACCCGCATGAAGCCCATATGGTAGAAGAACTAAAAGACTGCGCCACTTGTCCGGACCCAAGTAAATTGATGCGGACGGGTTTGTTTACCGCGCTGGCGATCGCGATTCATAATTTTCCCGAAGGACTGGCTACGTTTACTTCGGCAATCAAGGACCCTTCGTTGGGAGTGGCGATTGCCATCGCCATTGCCATTCATAATATTCCCGAGGGAATAGCCGTTTCCATTCCGATCTATTATGCCAGCGGCAACCGGAGAAAAGCTTTTCGGTTGTCCTTCTTTTCCGGCTTGGCGGAACCGCTCGGCGCGATTATCGGCTATCTGATTTTGCGTCCGTTTTTTAACGATATTGTGTTTGGAGTGTTGTTTGCGGCGGTGGCCGGGATTATGGTTTTTATCTCGGTTGATGAGCTGTTGCCGACCGCCCGGGAATATGGCGAGGGGCATTTGTCTGTCTACGGGCTGATAGCAGGAATGGCGGTTATGGCGGTCAGCCTGTTGTTGTTTATCTAAAAAGTATGGATATCGTGCTCATCTTTGCCAACCACAAATATGTGTTGGAGTTGAAACGCTGGGCCGGGGAAGCGGCGCACCGCCGTGGCCTGAAACAATTGGCCGACTATTTGGAGCGGCAGGGCTTGGACCGGGGGTATTTGATAGTTTTTGATTTCAATAAAGACAAGGAAGCCGCTTGGCGGGAAGACCGGAGGACGATTGACGGGAAGGAAATCATAATGGTGCGGGTGTAACAAAATAAAATTTGGCCGTCTCTTTGGATTTGATTTTAGCAAATTTTTGCTTGACATTCTTTATGGATGGGTGTAAAGTAAACTTAGATTGTTAGTTTGATCTAACATGATTGTCACTTAAAAAACTAAAAAATTAAAAAAGTTTATTTTAAAGTTTATTTTTTAGTTATATTAGTTAGTTGTTACTAACAGAATATTACTATATATGTTAGTTAGTTCTAACAAAAGAGGAGGGGTTTAGTTTGATGGATGTCGCGTCTCAATCAGACTGTAATTGTCATGGGAAGCGTTTCAGGCATCACGGGCCACCGGTTACAACAACCGGGGTTCCGCTGGCCAGTTTGCATGCAGGTGAGTCCGGAGTGGTACTCGATTTTACCGCGGCGGAAGAATGCGGCGACCGGATGTTGGCCCTGGGATTGTTGCCGGGAAAGACGGTGACGGTGCTTAACGGCGCCAAACGTCAGCCTTTTTTATTGCGGCTTGGTGAAAGCCGGATTGTGGTTGATTGGCGGACTTTGGGTCAAATCTATGTGGCCCCGGTAGCCGGGCCGCGGAAAGGAGGGCGAGTTGGATGGTGGAACGTTTAAAGGAGTTAAAGCCGGGTGAACGCGCCGTGGTGGTGGGCTATGAAAACAGCGAGCCGCTTTATTTAAACAAAATTTTGGCGATGGGATTAACCAAAGGGATTGAGCTTAC
>JASFQO010000185.1:0-5731 GCA_050115405.1 Bacillota bacterium | reverse complement strand
CGACGGATATAATTTGCGCGTTAACGGCAAACCATCCCCGGCGACTACTTCAATGTCCCTGCCCATAATATATCCCAATTCGCCAATCGCCCGAATCGCTCCGTAAGCCATTGGGTCGCTGGCGCAAATCACCGCGGTCGGTTTGATTTGATTCTTCTCCCACAACTGATGAAAACATTGGTAACCGCCTTCGATCGTAAAGTCCCCTTCCACAAACAATTCCGGCCGGACCGGGACCTGCTGCTCGGTTAAAGCCGCTTTGTAACCAATAAACAGCATATCTTCAGTGAAATAATTATGAAAACTATTGGGTTTATTAATAATGGCAATATGTCGATGTCCTTGAGACAATAGATATTTGGCCGCCAGGTATCCTCCGGAAAGCACATTAACATTAACATAATTGGTTTTTTGATCTTCTTTATAGATCCCGAGCGTAACATATTTAAAACTTTTCGTGTCCAACTCATTAATGATGACATCGACTCCGGCGACAGGGTACAAAATAACCCCGTCAACATTCTTATGTTTGACCAACCGCAGTATTTCCTGTAAGGAGTCTTTCCGGTTAACGGGAGCCGAAACAATCAGATCATACCCTTCCTGAGTAACCTCGTCGTGCGCTCCCCGCAATTGTTCCATCATATTCAAATCCTGGAAGACGAATTCGGACCCATACGGGACCACAAAACCCACAATGTTGGAACGTTGCCGTTTCAACCGTGAAGCCATTGCATTGGGATGATAATCCATTTGTTGGATGATCCCTAAAATCTTTTTTTTAGTCTCTTCGGCGACCAACGGTTCTTCGTTGAGTACCCGGGAAACTGTTTTGGTTGAAACCCCAGCCATTTTGGCAACATCATAAATAGTAGCCATTGTCTTCCCTACTTTCCCAGCTAATAATCAGGGTATTAAAATTAATGGAATAGCTAAAGTTCACACAACACCCGGACAACCGCACCCGGTTCCGCCGCCGGCAGCTTCTTGCCGCTAATCGACCGCCCATTATATGATAAAACAAATTTTCCGGTTTGTCGATTCACAATTTTGATTTGATAACAAGCGCCCCGGAATCTGCGGGCGATCGCCAGCTCGGTTAATTCCGGCGGCAGGCAGGGGTCAACAATCAACCCGTCATAATCGGCCCGGATTCCTAAAATGTATTGGGTAACCGCAACATAATTCCAAGCCGCCGCTCCGGTAAGCCAGGAATTTTTCGCCTCGCCATGCCGTTTGGAATCACTGCCGGCAATCATTTGGGCATAAACATAAGGTTCCATCCGGTGCAGATCGCTCATTTCTTCCCGATAAGACGGAGCAATTTTCCGGTAATAATTAAACGCCCGGTCCCCACGGCCTACTTTGGTCTCGGCAATCACCACCCACGGGTTGTTATGGCAAAAGACACCGCCATTTTCCTTATATCCCGGCGGATAGGAAGTGATCTCCCCCAACTCGTTATGATAGACGCTATAAGCCGGATCGACCAGACGAATTCCATGGGCTGTGTCCAGATACCTGGCAACCGAGTCCAACGCTTGGACTGCCTTCCCGTTGTCCAACCCAATCTCCGCCATCACGCACATCCCTTGCGGTTCAATATATATTTGGCCTTCGGCGCATTCCCGGCTCCCCACTTTGCGTCCTTCGCCGTCATAGGCCCGCAAAAACCAGGCGCCGTCATAGCCGTACCGTAACACCGCCTCTTTTATCCGGCTCACTTCCCGCCGAATTTCCGCCGCCTCCGTCGTTAAACCGGCCCGTTGACACAAAAAAGCATATTCCGGGCCGATCTGAACAAACATTCCGGCGATAAAGACCGATTCAGCCGTTTTGCCATCTTTATTGCCGCAAGTTTGAAACGATTCATCCGGATTAACCGAATAACAATTAAGATTGAGACAATCGTTCCAATCCGCCCGGCCGATGAGCGGCAAACCGTGGGGTCCCAGATTGCGCCGGATAAAATTAACCGAACGCCGCAAATGTTCCATCAGGGTCACGTCCGTCGCCGGGTCGTTATCAAAGGGGACCATGGCGTCTAAAATGGTAAAATCACCGGTTTCTTTCAGATAAGCCGTCACTGCATAAACAAGCCACAGCGGATCATCGTTAAACCCATTACCAATATCGGAATTGCCCCGTTTGGTTAATGGCTGATATTGATGATAGGCGCTGCCGTCCGCAAACTGGGTCGCCGCCAAATCCAAAATGCGTTCCCGCGCCCGTTCCGGGACCATGGCGACAAAGCCCAAAACATCCTGGTTGGAGTCACGAAAACCGATTCCCCGCCCGATTCCGGATTCAAAATAGGAAGCGCTGCGGGAAAGATTAAAAGTAACCATACACTGATACGGGTTCCAAATGTTAACCATCCGGTTTAACTTGGCATCATTGCTTTCCACCATATATACGGACAACAGGTCGTCCCAATAAGCTTTCAACGCCACGAACGCTTGATTTACCGCCGGACCGGAAGCGTATTTGGCAATTAGCGCTTGCGCCGGGGCCGGATTCAGTTTGCCGGGCGCGCGCCATTTTTCGGCCGCTTTATTTTCAGCATAACCTAATACAAAAATGATTTCCCGGCTCTCCCCCGGTTGCAAGTTTACTTCCAAATAATGCGAGGCAATCGGCGACCAGCCGTCGGCGACCGAATTTCCGGGCTTTCCGGCCAAAACAACTTGCGGATTTTGCAGGCAGTTATATAAACCGACAAAAGTTTCCCGGTCCGTATCAAATCCGGCCACCGGTTGATTGACCGCATAAAAGGCAAAATGATTGCGACGTTCCCGGTATTCGGTCTTATGATAGATGACCCGGTCGGCGACTTCCACCTCGGCGGTGTTGTAATTACGTTGAAAATTAGTCATGTCGTCATAGGCGTTCCACAAACAAAATTCAACGTAAGAAAAGAGCTGTAAATTTTTGGGCCGCCGGCTTTGATTGGTCACCAACAAACGGTGAATCTCACAATTATCGGCTAGCGGAACAAAAAATAACGTCTCGACTTTAACTTCGTTTTTAACTCCGCTAATCCGGGTATAACCCAGGCCATGCCGGCATTCATAGGCATCGAGCGGCGTTTGCGCCGGTTGCCAGGTAGGGGACCAGACCAGGTCGCCGTCGCGGAGATAAAAATAGCGGCCGTTCTGATCAAGCGGGATATTATTATTACGGTAACGGGTCAAGCGCCGGAGCCGGGCGTCTTTATAAAAGCAATAACCCCCGGCGGTATTGGAAATCAAAGCAAAGAAACCTTGAGCGCCCAAATAGTTAATCCAAGGATGCGGCGTCTGGGGTGTGGTAATCACATATTCTTTTTGGCAATCATCGAAAAACCCAAATCTCATCAAACCAAACCTCCCTCAATTTGGATAAACCCATGTCATCGATGTCAGTATATCTTAGAAATTATAGGATGTCAATCAATTGGTTAGCGATATGCAACTATCAGTAAAAGTCAATGGTAACAAGGATATATTCCCCCTTTGAGATAAATTCCGTTAAATTCCGACATAACTTTTTTTTTCAAATCTGGAGGATTCTTGGAAATTTAGGCGAAATTATTTATGACATCGGTATCATAGAAAAAGTTTTATTTTTAATTTTAACACATATATTAATACGGGAGGTGTTGAAAAACGCCATAAACATTCGAGCAATCAAAGATCGATATTATATTCCTATTCCCAATCCGGTTAGCGATATAATCCTAAGAAAGGTCGAATGATGAATGATAATGAACAAGCTTCCTAGGCTCCAACTTATGATAATGAACAAACTTCCCAGGCTCCAATTTGGCTCGCAATTCAAAAAAAACGGTCCTCTGTTTCTAATGCTTTTACCAGGAGTATTAGTCTTATTTTTAATCAATTATTTACCGATGTTCGGGGTCATTATCGCCTTTAAAAACTTCAAGTTTTACGATGGCGGTTTCTTTACGAGCTTATTCAAAAGCGAATGGGCCGGTTTCAAAAACTTTGAATTCATGTTCAGCACCCCTGACGCCTATATCATGATCCGGAATACTATTCTTTATAATTTGGCTTTCATTATTTCGTGCACCATCTTGTCCATCATTTTTGCCATAATGCTGAATGAAATTTACGGTCGTAGACTGTCCAAATTATATCAAAGCGCGATGTTTCTACCCAATTTTCTTTCCTGGATTGTTTTTAGTTATTTGGTGTATGCCTTTTTAAGCCCGGATAAAGGGTTTATCAACATGTCCATTTTAAAACCGCTGGGAATTCAACCGGTGTTTTGGTATTCCGAACCAAAAGTTTGGCCGCTGATTATCATCATAGTGAACGCCTGGATGTGGGTCGGCAATAACTGTGTAATTTATATGGCGTCTATTATCGGAATCGATCAACAGTTGTACGAGGCCGCACGAATCGACGGGGCCAACCGTTGGCAACAAATTATTAAAATCACTATCCCGCAGATTACTCCGGTAATCATCGTCATGCTCCTGATCTTTGTGGGGAGAATTATCAATACCGATCTCGGTCTGTTCTTCCTGGTTCCAAAGAATTCCGGCCTACTGTATCCGGTAACGCAGACGATTGATACCTATGTATATAACACTTTGCTGAGTAACGGCGATATCGGAATGTCTTCGGCAGCAGCCTTCTTCCAGTCCGTGGTCGGATTTATCGTCATTGTCGCCGCCAATTTCGCGGTAAAGAAAATCGACCCTGAGCAGGGAATGTGGTAAAAACACGCCTAAAACATTGCATAGTCGGGAGGTAAATAATGGCTAGTAAAAAAGTTGAAATTAACAGGCTGAACAGCATCTCAAGACCGGCGAATATTCTTTGCAATCTTATCTTGTTTCTATATGGATTCATGTGCATCGCCCCACTGTTTCTAATTATCACGGCGTCGCTAACTGAAGAAAAAATATTGGCGATCGAAGGCTATAGTTTCATTCCCAAAAATATCACTACTTATGCCTATGATTATATTTTTACCAATACTCCCCAAGTTGTCACCGCTTATGGCATCTCCATCCTGGTTACGGTCGTCGGGACGGCTTTGAGCGTATTGGTCATGGCTTTATATGCGTTTCCAATTTCCCGTCAGGATTTCAAATATCGCAATTTCTTTACCTTCTTTTTGATCTTTACCATGCTCTTTAATGGCGGGATGGTTTCCACCTATTTAATCGGTGTGAATGTGCTCCATTTTCGCGACAATCTCTGGGGCCTGATCTTTCCGTATTTAATGAATGCTTTCAGCGTCATTATCTTACGGACGTTTTATCGGACCAATATCCCGGTTTCCCTGATTGAATCGGCGAAGATCGACGGCGCCGGTGAGTTTATCATCTTTTTTAAAATTGTGCTTCCATTGGCCTTGCCCGGAATCGCCACCATCGCCATGTTCTCATTGGTAAAATATTGGAATGATTGGTTTCAGGCCGCATTATATATTAATGATCCCAATTTGGCGCCATTGCCTTATTTGTTATATCAACTGCAATCATCAATGCAATATCTCTTGCAGAACTCCAGCAGTGTCGGCGGCCGGGCTGCCGATGTCCTGGCGAAAATGCCATCGGAAGCCGCCCGAATGGCCATGGTGGTTATCGGAGTCGGTCCGGTCATTTTCACGTTCCCATTCTTCCAAAAATATTTTGTCAAAGGCTTAACCGTCGGCTCAGTTAAAGGCTAAATCCAGTTTAAACTGGTGAAGTAATAAAAAATAAAGGGGGATTTTA
>JASFQO010000184.1:0-5738 GCA_050115405.1 Bacillota bacterium | reverse complement strand
CATTTTCATTCGTTTTTGCGCCGTTGCGCGGCATGAACGTTAGGGCGAAAATTGCCGCCAGGAAAAAGATTTTTGGAAAACCTCTAAATAACTATAAAGGGAATTTTCAAATGGTCGATATTTTAAAGAAGAGGCAAATATTAATTACGATCGAATGGCGGTCGGCCGTTTCCGGATGAAGTGGACTAAAGAAAGGAGCGCATTGGCAATGACGGAAATACAGCAGGAAATTATGGATTTTACAGAAGATACACAAAAAGGGAAATTTCTCACTTTTATGGTTGGTAAAGAGGTCTATGGGATCGAAATTCGTTTTGTAACCGAGATTATCGGGATCCAGGCGATTACCGTAGTGCCGGAGTTACCGGAATATATTCGAGGAATTATTAATTTACGCGGTAAAATTATTCCGGTGATGGATGTCCGGTTGCGGTTTAAAAAGGAATTTCGCGAGTACAATGACAGGACTTGCGTGGTAGTAGTCGATATCAATGATATTTCAGTCGGGTTGATTGTGGACGGAGTCGCGGAAGTGATGGTGATTCCGGAAGAGGATATCGTGCCTCCGCCGCAGGTCAATAAGGTCCAAAACCGGTATATTAAAGCGATTGGCAAAGTAGGCAATGATGTCAAGCTCATCCTGGACTGCGAAAAATTATTGTCCGATGATGAACTGGGCGCCATCAGCGAGGCGATTTAGGATCATGTTTAATGGCTAAACTTCCGTTAAAGGTGAAATTACGGCGCAGTCCGGCGCAGTTGTCCCGTTCGGCTTTGCAAAGCATCGGCGATGGGGTGTTGATCACTGATCGGGAGGGGCGAGTTCAGTTTTTAAATCCGACGGCCGAATCGTTAACCGGCTGGAATTTATCCGAAGCCAAAGGACGGGATCTGCGACAGGTTTTGGTGTTAAAGGATAGACTGACCGGCCGGGCCGATACGGATCTAATTGACCGGGTGATTGGCGCCGGCCGGGCAATTGGCCTGCGTAATCAGACAGTGCTGTTAGACCGATTTGGCCGGGAAAAGTATATTTCCGCCAGTAATGCGCCGCTTAAAAACGGTGATGGCGATATTACCGGCGTGATCATTGTGTTTCGGGATATCAATCAACTGAAAATATTTGAAGAACAGGCGATTAACGAACGCCGCAATTTTGTGGCGATTTTTGAGTCGGCGCCGGTCGGCATGTTGATCTTGGGGAAAGAACGCCAAATTAAGCAAGCCAATGACGCCGTCGTCAAAATTTTCAAGCGGAAGCGCGCGGCGATCTTAGGCTGCCGGATTGGGGAAGGCTTAGGTTGTTTAGCAAACTTTGGCGCCGGCCGGGAGTGCGGCGCCGGGGAGGATTGCCGCCAATGTCAATTGCGCCAAGTGGTGGAAGAGGTCTTTACCAGTGGCGTGACTATCCGTAATTGGGAAATTAGTCATTCGTTTTGGATTGACGGCGGCGAAAAAATGCTCTGGTTAAAGGTGAGTCTGGTCCCGATTGACTATGATGCCGAAACCAATGTCGTGGTGGTAGTCGATGATATTACCAACCGGAAACTGGCCGAGCAGGAATTGCGCCAGGCGAAGGAAGCTGCGGAAATTGCCAATATTGCTAAAAGCGAATTTTTAGCCAACATGAGTCATGAGATTCGGACGCCGTTGAATGGGATTCTCGGGATGACCGAGTTGACCTTATTAAGCGAACTCACTCCGGAACAGCGGGACAATCTGAACACCGCCAAACAATGCGCGCAAGGATTGGTGAGCGTTATCAATGATATTTTGGACTTCTCCAAGATTGAAGCGGGTAAGCTGAATCTGGAAAACATCCCGTTTCAACTGCCGCCGCTGGTGGAGACGCTGGTGCGGTTGCATGCGGTCGCCGCGGCGGAAAAAGGAGTGACGCTCACCGGGACGATTGGCGCCGCTGTCCCGGGAAGTCTCATTGGCGACCCGCTGCGCTTACAACAGATTTTGCATAATTTGCTTTCCAATGCGGTTAAATTCACCCAAGAAGGCGCGATCAACCTGATGATTACCTGTGAAGGCCGTGTGGCCAATCAATACCGGCTGCGATTTGTGGTGCACGATACCGGGATTGGCATTGACGCGGTGGAGAGAGACCGGCTTTTTAAAAGTTTTAGTCAGGTTGACGGCTCAATTACGCGTAAATACGGCGGGACCGGTTTGGGCCTGGTGATTTCCAAACGCCTGGTGGAGCTGATGGGCGGGACAATCGGAGTTGAAAGCGTCAAAGGGAAGGGTAGCAGCTTCTATTTTGTGGTTTGTTTAACAGGCGCGACGGCTACGGAGCCAATTGGCGAAACTGCGTCTGACCATGCTATATTGGCCGGATACGCCGCGTTGCGGATTTTGGTGGTCGAAGATGATCCGGTAAACCAAAAGGTGGTTGCCCAAATATTGCAAAAAGCCGGACAGAGGGTTGATGTGGCGGCTACGGGGACGGAGGCTTTGGCTAAAGTAGCCCGGTATGAATATGATTTGGCGCTGATGGATATCCAACTCCCGGAGATGGACGGGATCGCGACGACCGAATTGATTCGCCGGCGGGAAAAGGGGCCCGGGCATTTGCCGATTATCGCCTTAACTGCGCATGCGTTATCCGGGGATGCTACCCACTTTTTGGCGGCGGGGATGGATGGTTATGTTGCCAAGCCGTTTCAACCGGAAAGACTGTTTGCCGAAATCAACCGGGTCCTGAAAAAGTTTGGCCCGGCGGGGCGTGGCGGCGGCGAGATCGGATTACGGTCCGGCGCCCTGGTCCCGCAGGAGACGGAGGCGGAGCCGGAATGCGATCCGGAGGCGGTCAGGCGACGTCTGGCATTGTTGGAACAGCATATTGAGGCGGCCGAGTGGTTAAAAATTGAACAGCAGGCGTGTCTGCTTAAACAATTGGCTAAAGCGGGTAACTGCGCTACGGCCAAGACCAACTTATTTAAAATCCAATTGGCGGCGCGGCGGAAAAATTTACCGCAAATCCGCAAACTTTATCCCTTAATCAAAAAGGAATTGTTGGAAAAGTTTCAAGAAGGAGTGATGGTAGATGAAAATCCTGATTGTTGAGGATGACCCGGCCAGCCGGAAATTTTTGAATAAGTTTCTGTCCGCTTATGGCGATTGCGACTTGACTTTGGATGGCGAAGAAGCGGTGGATGCGGTGAAACTTGCTTGGGAGGAAAAGACGCCTTATGATTTGATCTGTCTTGATATCATGATGCCTAATATGGATGGTTATCAAGCATTACGCTTGATTCGCCAACTGGAAAAGGAACAGGGAATTAGTGGGGAGCAACGCGTGAAAATTATTATGACGACGGCCCTTAATCAGATCGCCAACGTTTTCGAGGCGTTTGACGCCGGTTGTGAAGCGTATGCCGCCAAGCCGATCGATACGGCAAAATTTATCGAAGTAATGCGGAAATTGGGCTTATAGTACCAGCCGGTAAGTAGGTTAAAGCCGGTTTGGTATTGCCGCCAACAAGTTATGGCCTCAATGATTCCCAAAGCTTACCCTTGAGGTAGGCTTTTTCGCGTATTTAATTACACTTGAAAAATGCCTGACCGAAAAAGCTAAAAGTGATAAAGTTAGCGAAAGGAATGCCGATAAAAGGAATATCCGGTAGTATTAAATTCGAGTGAAATGGGGTTTTTCGGAAAGGATGGATATTTTTTGAGTATTAAAAAAATAATTAAAGTTTTGGTGGTTGATGATTCATTGGTCTTCCGGGAAACTCTGGCGCGGGGAAATGCCAAGGATCCCGGGCTGGAAGTGGTCGCCACCGCAGTTGATCCTTATGACGCCCGCGATAAAATTATTCGGTTTGACCCTGATGTAATGAGTCTGGATATGGAAATGCCCCGCATGAACGGAATTGAATTTTTGCAAAAATTAATGCCGCAACATCCGCTGCCGGTGGTGATGGTCAGCGGCGTCAATGTGAATGTGTTTGAGGCGTTGAAAGCCGGGGCGGTTGATTTTGTCCATAAACCGGATTTGCAAAGTAAAATGAGCATTGACGCGTTGATTAATGAGTTGATTGTGAAATTAAAAATCGCCTCGACGGCCAAGTTGGACCATTGGAAAGCGCCGTCAAACCTGCCGGTACATATAGAGAAGATTGGCAGCAATACTGATGTGAAAATTATAGCGATTGGCGCCTCAACCGGGGGGACGGAAGCGATTGCCGCTATTGTCAAGGATTTTGCGCCCAATATGCCGGGTACGGTGATTGTCCAACATATGCCGCCGGTTTTTACCAAGATGTATGCGGAACGGTTGAATAACAACTGTTTGATGGAGGTCAGAGAGGCTCAAAACGGCGACCGGGTTTATCCGGGGCGGATTTTAATCGCGCCCGGTGATTTTCAGATGCGCCTGAAAAAAGCCGGCGCTGAATATATGGTGGAATGTTATAAAGGCGAAAAGGTCAGTGGACACTGCCCCTCGGTGGATGTGCTGTTTCACTCGGTAGCGGAACAGACGGCCCGGACGGCGGTGGGAGTCATCTTAACCGGGATGGGCTCCGATGGGGCGAAGGGACTCTTGGAAATGCGCCGCCGCGGCGCGCGGACCTTGGGGCAGAATGAGGAAAGTTCGGTGGTTTACGGTATGCCCAAAGTCGCGTTTGAGTTGGGCGCGGTCGAACGTCAAGCCCCGCTGGAGGAGATTTCCCGTCTGATTTACGGTTTGGCGCGCCAACATAAGGACTATAAGTAAACTAGGGATAGGAGTGACTGACATGGGTGATACGGAACGGGAACCAATGGTGGATTTATTCATTTTTGAATGCAATCAACTGATCGAACAGTTGGAGCAGTTGGTCTTGGACAGTGAGAAAACCGGTAATCTGGATGATTCCGTCAACGAAATTTTTCGGATTATGCATACGATTAAAGGTTCGGCGGCGATGATGTTGTTGAATAACATCGCCGAATTGGCCCATAAGGTTGAAGACCTCTTTGCCATCCTGCGGGCGGGCAGACAAATCGACTTTGATGCTTCCCAGATTATTGACCTGGTTTTGCAAGCGGCGGATTTCTTCAAGACGGAGTTGGGCAAGATGGAACAGGGCCATCCGAATGACGGCGACCCTGAGACCTTGATGGCGACGATTCAAACCTGGTTGACCAAATTGGAACCGGAAACCGCCCAATCGGGCGCCCCGGCGAATAGCGCCGGCGCCAAACCGACGGCGGCTGAAGAACAGAAATATTACATCGCCAGTCTGCAGGCCAGTCCGCAAAATGGCGCTTGTTACCGGGCGGTGGTCAAATTTGCTGATGATTGTGAGATGGTTGACGTCCGGGCGCTTTCACTCACGCGCACTTTGCGCGAGATCGCCGGTGAGATCCGGCATTATCCCGAGGATGTGCTTGATAATCAGGAGAACATTGAGCTGATTAAAAACGACGGGTTTATAGTGTTTTTTCAATCGCAGGCCGAAATTGCGGAATTGCAGGATTTTTTCGCCAAGACGCCTTTTATGTCCGAATTAACCTTGGAGCCGTTGCCGATGGGGGAGAGTAATGTCCAGGACGCCCAGCCGCCAGGCGCGATTAAATTGGATGACGCGCCTGTCCCGGAGACACCGTCACCACAACAGCCACAACAGCAACAACAGCAACAGCAGCAGCGACAACAGCAACAACGTGAAATCGGTAACGGAGCCGGAATCAAACAAAGCATGATCAGTGTTAACCTGCAGAAATTGGATGTATTGATGGAT
>JASFQO010000183.1:0-5756 GCA_050115405.1 Bacillota bacterium | reverse complement strand
TTTTTGATAAATTGTTCGGTTATCCTGCGTATAATTCCTATGACGCTTATTTGCTTGATATTAATCATCTTTTCACCCTAACGTTCAGGCCACACTGGAGGCTAGAAACTTGAGGCTGGAAACTGGAAGTCAACAACCGTAACATTCAGGCCGTGCTTCCCACAATTAAACTATGCCGCATCGCCAGCAGGCTTTGGTTTTCCAAAATTTCACCGGTCCCTAAAGCCACACACGAGAGCGGGTCATCCGCCAGATGAATCGGAATGCCGGTCTCCTCGCTCAATAGCCGGGGTAAACCATGCAGGAGCGCGCCGCCGCCGGTCAAAACG
This sequence comes from Bacillota bacterium, assembly GCA_050115405.1. Taxonomy (GTDB): domain Bacteria; phylum Bacillota; class UBA4882; order UBA8346; family UBA8346; genus DATCLA01. Next base: position 5,427 of record JASFQO010000183.1, on the reverse strand, counting down.
ACGCCCCGGTCCACAATATCCGAAGCCAGCTCGGGAGGAGTCCGCTCCAAAACCGATTTGATCCCGTCAACAATAGCGGCAATCGGCTCCGCCAGGGCGGTTAACGTTTCGGTAGAAGTAAATTCGATCGTCCGGGGCAACCCGCTGACCAAATCCCGGCCCCGAATCTCCATCCTTTTCCCCACTCCCTCCGGATAAGCCGAGCCGATGGTCATTTTAATCTCCTCGGCAGTACGTTCTCCCACCAACATATTATACATTTTCTTAATATAACGGGTAATAGCTTCATCAAACTTGTCGCCGCCAACCCGCAAAGATTCGCTGACCACAATTCCCCCCAACGAAATAATGGCGATATCGGTAGTCCCGCCACCAATGTCCACAATCATATTGCCATTAGGCTCCGTGATCCGTAACCCGGCGCCGATCGCCGCCGCCATTGGTTCCTCGATCAAGATAGTTTTTTTGGCGCCCGCCTCCATTGCCGCTTCCAGGACCGCCCGTTTTTCAACACTGGTAACTCCGGCCGGCACACAAACTATAACCTGCGGTTTAAAAAATCGCGGTTTGGAGCAGACTCTATTAATAAAGTATTTCAACATTAGTTGAGTAACGTCATAATCGGCAATCACCCCGTCTTTTAAGGGACGGACCGCAATAATGTTTTCCGGAGTCCGGCCAATCATTCGTCGCGCTTCCTCACCGACCGCCAAAATTTTCGTGGTCTCTCTCGCTAACGCAACAACAGCGGGTTCCCGGATTATTATGCCCTGATTTTTCACATAGACTAAGATATTGACAGTCCCCAAATCAATGCCGATATCCTTAACCCATTTTTCTAAAAACACAAGCCCGCGTCCTCCCTTATCTTTGTTGCGCCTTGTCCGGAAAGTTCCCGCAGTCTGATCAAAAATGCAATCTGTATTTCAGCTTGGTGGCTTCACCACCGCGAATATGCCGTTCCGCTTTATTGACCTCCAAGACTTGTTTGACTTCGGTCGCCAAGTCCGGATTAAGATCCGGCAACCGTTCCGTCACATCCTTATGGACCGTACTTTTACTGACACCAAAATGTTTCGCGGCTTGCCGGACCGTTGCTTTCCGCTCGGTGATAAAGCAGCTCAAATCCAGCACCCGTTTTTGAATGTAATCCTTCAAATTCCACACCCTCCCAAGGGTTTTACTAAATATATATGGGAGGGCGACGGTTATTATGTTGGGCAATCCCGATTCCAATTTACAATCCGGAAATAATTTGGCAGGGATCGACCGGTTGCTTGTGATGATACAGTCCAAAATGAAACCCGGCCCGTTCCGGTTGGATACACCGAACCAACCCGCTAATCCCAATAGCTTGTCCCTTTAAAACCTTTTGCCCGATTTTCACCCGGACACCGGCCAAATCATCATAAATACTTTCCCAGTCATTGCCATGGTATAATTTGACGGTAAACCCATTGGCGGTCCGGTCACAGCTCGCTACCCGACCGGAAGCGGCGGCCAAAACAGCGCTTCCCAACGGGACCGCCAAATCCACCCCGGGATGCAACCGCCAAATTTGCCGGTTTAAAACCCATTGGTAGCCTTGGATGACTTTTCCGGCAGCCGGACGTCTGAATTGTTGCGGCGTAAAGCAAACCTCAAGTGATGGGGTCGCTGTTAACTGCTTTAAATCTTGTTTTAAGTCCCGTATTTCCCGTTGCAATGTCTCTATTGCAGGTGGGGATTCCTCGGGTGGCCGGCGGCCGGTATTCACCCACCGCAGTTTTTGCCAGCCATGCGTTGGCCCGAACAAATAAAGCCCCAGCCCGAACATTACCAAATAGAGTATCCAATATCGTGGTTTCAGATATAATCCGGCCTTTTGGACGATCAATTTCGCCTGACGTCCGGCCGCATCAACCAAATGCTCCCAAGCTTGTCCTACCGCTCTTAACTTCGATCTGCGCCGCAAAACAATCGCCTCCGGGCTTAGTGTTACCGTCTGGCGGCCGATTTATCCATAATTTGTAATTAATATTTAATTTTAACAAATCGAACCCCTTGATAATAATGGGTTAAAATCGTCCGGTATGACGCTCCCCGGCGCGCCATACCGTCCGCCCCGTATTGACACATTCCCACGCCATGTCCATACCCGGTGACCCGAAACCGGACCCCCGAATTCCCCATACTCCAACGGATATGGTTGGAATTAAGCCCTAATCGAGAACGAAATTCACTCCCCGTCAAATGGTATTTTCCAAATGAAACCATCCCTACCCGACCGCTCGCGGTCTGTTGCTGCAGTCGCATTTTTTTGGCGTCCGCTTCCGACAAGCGTAAAGCCTTTGCCAGCTCCCGCCAAGTAAAAAACCGTTCGCTGTGATAGCGCGGTGCATGCCGGTCATATCCGCAACTGACCCTTTGTAAGTATGGCGCCCGATAGGGCCAGATTTCATCGGCGGCAACCGTACCAGTCCCGCAGGTGGAATGATAAACCGCATCGATCGGCTGGCCTTCATAAATGAGAATTATTCCGGCCGTATCCGCCACCGCGCGCCGAATTTTACGGTAATAGCGGTAATAATTCCAACCCCGCCATTTTTGACGGATTTGACGGGGACTCTCCCAGGCCTGACATTCAGTGGGGTCGTCGCTTAAAACAACAGTGGTCCGAGGTCGCAATCTACCGCCTTTCCAATATTGTAAACGCCGTAACGCCACTGTCCGCGAGGCTACCGCCTGCGCCTTTAAAGCTTCCATAGCAAATTCGGCCGGCATCTCCGCCGCTATTACCCCGACCAGATACTCTTCCAGACCAAGCCGATAGGTCTTGCCCTCACTCTTGGAACGGAGCAGAAAGGGTAACTGACGCCAATCCTGTTGCTTCCGGTGCTGTTCTATCAGTACCAAAGGGATCAAAACCAACAAAGTAAAAAATAAGAGTAAAATCAGAGGGTGGTTGGGCCGCATTCAGATTTCTCCGCCGTTTTTAACATCTATAGATCCACCATATGCGCCAATCGGGCAAAACATTCGTAAAGGTCGGACTTCACTAACTCCCCATCTTTTGTTACAATAACTAAAGGAGGCAGCAACCATGAAGTCCAGACATCCACTCCCGCTGACCATTACCGAAAAACGGAATTTCCGGGCCATCCCCGACTGGCTGGACGCAGTTGCCGCCCGGCTTAGTCAACATGGCTTCCAAGCCTTTTTAGTAGGAGGCGCCGTCCGCGACCTGCTTGGCGCCACCCCGCCGCGCGATTGGGATTTGGCAACCAATGCGCTCCCGGATGAAGTAGAGGCCCTCTTTCCCAACGCGATACCGACCGGTAAGCAATATGGGACCATTACCGTCCTTGCCGGGAATAACTCCGTTGAAATTACGACCTTTCGGGAAGACTTGGAATACCGGGATGGCCGGCGCCCCGCCGTCATCCGTTTTTCGCAAAATATCGCCGCCGATCTGGCGCGCCGGGATTTTACCGTCAACGCCATCGCTTATGACCTTTCCAAGGGTCTTTTAACCGATCCTTGCAACGGCCGTAACGATCTGCGGCGGCGCGTAGTCAAAGCGGTAGGCGACCCGGCGACCCGTTTTCAAGAAGACGGCCTGCGCATGTTGCGCTTTTACCGTTTTATCGCCACTTTGGATTTCAAACCGGACCGCGCCACCGCTAAGGCAATCAACCCGGCGTGGGTCCGCCCAGTCAGTCCGGAACGGATTGGCGTCGAGTTAACTAAAATTTTAACCGGAAAAGCGGTGGACAGAGGCTTGGAAGGTCTTCAGAGCTGCGGCTTATTGCGGGTCCTCATTCCCGAGCTTGACGCGGCGGAATTGGAGTCCGGCGATACCAGGGGGAAAAAACTATGGCGACATCTTGTGCAGACAACCGCGGCCATCCAACCCCAACCGCAGTTGCGTTGGGCCGCTTTACTCCACGATATCGCCAAACCGGTCGCCAAAAACTATGAACCCGACGGCGTCCATTTTTACGGGCACGCCGAAGTCGGCAGCCGGATGAGCCGGGCCATTCTGGCGCAACTACGTTTCTCCAATGCCATGATTGAGGCGGTGAGCGCCTTAATCCGCTGGCATATGTTTTCATTGCCGGAAGCGGGTACCGATGCCGCCATCCGGCGTCTAATCGCCAAAGTCGGGGCCCCGCTGTTGCCGCAATTGTTGGAATTGCGCCGGGCGGATATCGTCGCTTCCGGGTGGATCACCCCCGAAACCTGGCAAACCTGGCAAAAGCTCACCGCCCGGGTAAGCGCCGCCCTTAATGCGCCAACCGTCCTGCGTCCGAGCGATTTAGCTGTTGACGGCCACGATCTGATGACTGTTTTCCAACTGCAACCCGGTCCAACGATCGGCAAGACCCTCCGCTATTTATTGGACCAAGTCGTCGAAACGCCGGAGTTAAACGAGAAAGATACCTTGTTGCAACTGGCCCGGGAGTTCTTATCTAAACAGAAAAAATAAAAAAAGTCTCCTGATAATGAGAGGCTTTCGATAAATATTAGGGTTAAAATTACCGTTAGGTAATTTACACTCGTGACTATTTAGGTAGGGTATAACGAGGCCACCCGCTTGCGCTGAAAAAGGTGGTGAGGAGACTTGCCGGATTGGCTGATGCGCCGTGAAAAGCCGCACATTGCGGCGTCACTTAAACTGAATGATGAATGCTGGAGAGTTCTTCCCAACCACTTTCAATAAACCGGAGATATAGTTTAAGTTGCCCGCCACTTCCCCCATTGAAAACGTGAGCAGTTTGTCACCCGGCTGCACCGGGCAACAGGCCAGGACATCCGTTAAATTGCGGATCAAATCGACATCACTCAGACGACCGCCGTCGGGAATATTCCGGACGATAAACTTGGCGGGATCGAGCCGGTCATTTTAAACACCATCTCAAAGGCGCGCTTGTTGTTGAAAGTCGGGATTACCAAACTAAATTTCATGATCATGCGCCTCCGCCTCCTCGTTGTCGGGCATCTTGGTAAATTAGTTCCAGCAACTGCACGCGCCGGCCTGGCTCCCGGAGATCAATATTGGCAGTCGCGCCCGTGACCACCTTTACCAAAAACTCCAGTTGATTCAGGTAATAGTTTTGCGGGGGAAAGGTGACGACTTCAGTCGCGCCTGATTCCCAATCTTCAATCTCCAGGGCAACTTGCCGCTTACCCAGATTGGCTTGGAAAAAATTGGCCATTGTGATCCGGCCTTTGGCAAAAAGCAGTTCATGGCGGGCGGCATACGGCTGTTCGAAAGAAGCCGTCAAGGTGGCCTCAACCACAGCGCCGAAACGCATTGTAGCCTGGAAAGAATAATCGCATTGGTTGACTCCCCTAAAATCGGACCATCCTGTGGCCCAATCCGGCTCCAGGCCGATCACGGCCTGAATGAACTGCAACCAGTACGGCGCCAGGTCAAAAAAGCAA
>JASFQO010000182.1:0-5780 GCA_050115405.1 Bacillota bacterium | reverse complement strand
TCGTTTCTTGCACTGCACGACTTTTGACGACGCGAATGTCGGGACTGAAAGCTCGGCCAATCCGGCAAAATCCATCGGCGCGTCTGGGTAATGGCGCCGACTCTCGGGTACCGGGAAACCGGCTAAAGATGATTTTAAAATAATAAATGAGATCCAAGTGCCGTTTTTCGCTCGCCCTTCGGGGAAACCTGTTAATCTCCGGTCTCCTGGCTCATGTATTCTATTCCATAAATTTTATCTCTATCATATAATAGTCACTTTTCCAGGGTCAAACCATTGCCGGACGCGGTGGCGGTTGGTAGCGTCCGGAAGGTATTATTCCCGGAGCAACTCCGTCAGGAGCAACAAGGTCAGTCCTTGCCCGTAAGCAGTGGGGCGCTGCTCGATTTGCATATAGTGTTCCTTTTTCATGCCGATGGCCGTCCCATAGGATACACCCCCGACCGCGCCGTCCGGGCCGACCCGGCCTAAAACCGCGGCGGCGGCTTTTTTCCCAACCGTTTCATACCGGGAATCAAGATATCCCAGACGGATCGCTTTCAAAATTCCATAAGCAAACCCGGCGGTCGCCGAAGTCTCGACATAGGAGGCGGGCTCATCCAGCAAAGTATGCCACATTCCCGCTTCATGCTGAAGTTCAGCCAACTTTCGCACCTGGGATGCAAGGGTATCCAGAAGATGTTGCCGCACTGCGCCCTGTAATTCCAGGATTTCCAGGAGTTCCACCACACCGGCGGTAAACCAGCAATTACCCCGGGCCCAAAGATTTTTCCCAAAAGCATGCCGGCCGCGAAATGACCAACCGTGGTACCAAAGACCGGTCCCGGGATCGTGTAAATATTTAATATGGAGTAAAAACTGACGAATCGCTTCCTGGATATAGGCTTCATTAAAGGTTAACCGGCCGAGTTTCGCCAAAAACAGCACGGTCATGAAGAGCGTGTCCGCCCAGATCTGTTGTTCATTCGTCAGATGGCTGGTGAGATGTTGCAAGCCCCCTTCTTCGGTCCGGGGCATTTCGCGCCTCATCCATTCGGCCCAATCGCGACAAAGATCCAGTTGTTCCGGCTTCCCGGTAAGCTCGTAGAGATGGGCCAGGGTCAAGAGCGGCGCGGCAGTATTGACATTACGGGATGGGAGACCGCGGGCCATCCAGTCCTCGTACCACCGTTCGCTAAAATCCAAATACTCTTGCTTCCCGGTCTCCCGATAATATTGATACAAACCGTACAGAGCCACCCCCTGCGGCCACTCCCACTCGGCAATCGTCAAATGGTCGTCGGTACCATCGTCCCGGTTATTGGTAAGCAACCGCTGAATCACTTTTTCAGCTAATGCTTCAAAATCTGCTCGCATGTTTTTCCTCCCACCACAAACGGCCGTAACTTCGCGCACAATACCGCCACGCCCGTGCGCACATCGACCGCGCTGTTTTTCGACCCCAATTCCAGCACTTTCAGGGGAATTTTAGCGATCAATTCTAAAAAATCATCCAGGTGATCACTGTGAATGTAGGGCGCCCAGTGGTCCTCAACCCCGATGGTGTCATGAATATGGATTCCGATAGTTTTATCCGCCAATGTCAAAGCGCCGGCCCGGTTTGCAAAGAGTCCCAAGTTCTCCAGGACCATGCCGTGGCCAATATCGTACCAAAAATAAACCGGCAGCTCCTCAAGCTCGGTCAAGAGCCGGCCGGCCTCGGAAAAATCGGGAATTTGATGACACATGGCCCGGTTTTCAATCCCCAATTGCACCGAATAATTTTTTTTAGCGATATAGTCGCAGATTGCTTCCAAGCTTTGCCGTATTAAAGCGACATGATTCGGACTGCGCGCGTCGCGGTACTCCTTCATTTCCCGGAACAACGCTTCATACTCGGGACTATGCTGCTTTCCTTGACGATAAAGCTGTTTCAACAGCCGATCATAATGGCGCTCCGCGCTGACCGGGACTTCTCCGGGGTGAATCACCACAGCCGCGGCGCCCAGCCGCGCGGCAAAATCCACCGATTGCCTGGTTAAGCGAACCGCTTCCGCACGTAAATCGGGATCGGTATATCCCAACAGCAAGGAGTCGGTATCAAACGCCGGATCAGCAACCCGGGGAAATACATTGTGGATGCTGCTGACCGCCATTTTACCCCGTTCAAACAGGGGTTCCATCGTCACCAGCATTTCCCGGGAGATTTGGTAGTTCAACTCCACCTTACGAAACCCAAGGTCGCTGATTTGGCGCAACAACTCCGCTCCATCGGAGCTTCTCATATAATTCCACATGGTCGAAAAGCTTAACATATTCATCACGGTGTCCAATGACTTACGCTCCTTCGTCTCGTCGCTCATGGTTCGCCGTTCGTCGCGCGAAGTACTAAATCAATCGCCCAAAAGCCAACGGCTAATAGCCACTCACATCTCACTTCTCATTTGGCCTTAATCACAATCGTCCGGCAAAAATGGGTGTAATCCGCAAAATAGACGGTAAAATGGTTCCCGCTCCGGGCTTCGCTGCCGAACTTACCGCCCACAAAGTTATGGGTGGCAAACGCCGGCCCGATTTGGATCGTATCTAAACCCAAGACCGCTCCAACCGTCCCGTCCTTGACGGTGATTGCCTCTCCGGCCGAACCCTGGCAGATAAAATAGTCGGTCTGCAGCAACGCTCCCGCTGTGATCGCCAGCTCAACCTTTAACGGTACCCGGTCGCACCCGGAGGTCGCGATTTTCACCGCGATTCCCCGTTCCACTTCGCCTACGCTAACCGCAATCTCCAGGTCCGGGCCGGCAAGCTTTTTCCGGCTTTGATTGTCCATCCGCCACCAGTCGCTGGTGGGCGGTTGCTCTTCAAAGGGCAAATAATACCAACCATGGGCTTTATAGGTCAGGCAGTATCCCGCCGCGGTCTTCTCCAGCGTCTGTCCGCAAAATTCCCGCCCGTCGAAGTAACTGACTCCGATCTTCATATAAAGTGATAAGGAACCCGCCTGAAAATAGAGAAACCGGGTATTACCCCGAATCAGGGAGAAACTGTAATCGCCGCGACGCACCCGGACAATCCCGGAATCGGGATAAAAACCTTCATAGTCTTCGCCAATGGCCGCCTGCTCCAGCGGATACTCGATCAACTCCGGGTTCAGCAAATACCAGTCCAGACAGTCCGGGGCCAAGTCGCCCCGGGCAATAATATCCTCCATAATCCGGGCGGCGGCGGCGGTAAATTCCGGGATATTCAAACGCCAACCCAGATATAAATACTGGTAATAATAGCTTTCCGGATACTTCTTGGTCCCGTAATCCTGCCGGGTGGAGTTGCCGGTGAAGATACTCCCGTCCGGGTCGATATAATGCAAACTCAGCTCCAAATTGCGCCGGACAGGCTCAAGATACTGCTCGTCTTTCGTCGCCAAAAACAGAATAATCATCTGTTCGTTATTGACAACATTATAATTTCCGGCTGAGCGTTCCGCGTATTCGCCGTCGGCGTTACAGTCGATTCCTTCCTGCAAATAACGGGCAGCCGCCGTTTGAAACGCGGCAATCCCGGTTATTTTGTAACAGGAAGTCAGCGCGGCGGCCAGCGCCCAACGGTGATTTGGGGTATGAAACCCGCCACCGGCCATGCCGTATCCGGTTTTTTCAATCAAACGGTGAAGCTCCACTTGTAAAAGGTGATCCTCCGGGGTGATCCCGTATTTTGAGACCACCCGGTATAAAAAGATCAACCGATTCATATAAAAAGCGGTATCCGGAGCGGAATAAAAGTTGCAATCCTGAAAATCAAACGTTCCGTCGGGCCGTAACCTCCGAACCACAAAACCTAATGCTTGCCTGACCCGTTCCAGGACACGCGCCTCGTTGTAAAACCGGCTTTGCGGAGTATAATATAACGACGCCAGATCCCCCAGGTAAAAAATCGTCGCTTTGACCGGATCGACATACTCCAAGCCATCGGCCAGACCGCCGAAATCAGGGGATTTTTCAACTTGAATCTGTCGTTTCAGAAAGCCGGCCGCCCGCTTTTCGGTATCCCGGATAATTTTTTCATAATGTTGTCGCATCGTGTTAATCCTTCAATCAATATTTTGGGTCTTACCTTCTTCTGGTGTTCGACTTGTACCAGTCGTTCGCTTCCTTTTCAACTATCGCGCCGCCGGCTTTCCGATATTCTTTAACATACCGGTTGAAATAACTGATCGGTTTGTCACCGGTAATGAAGGCAATCAACATCTGGTCGCGCATTTTCATCAATCGCGCCGCGTATTTGCCGCCGGAAGGCACGCCGACCTGCATTGCCGACTCGATCCCGTACTTATTCATCTGATGTTTGTACGCCCATTCCTCGCGCAAGGCTTTCGGCGGAAAAGGCATTTCCATATGAAATACGCAACCAATCCGGTGGTTATACCCGTCTTGATTGTCATAAGGCGGCAATTTATTGATCTCTTCATGCTTTTTATCCAGCCAAACCCAATGCTTGCCACGAGTGCCATTCTGATAACTGTAACGTCGATTAATGCTCGGACTGGCGCTGCAAAAATCGAAGATCGCCAAAATCCGTTGCATCTTGCGGCGGTCTCGCTCCACCTGCTTGCCAAAGGCGAAAAAGCTCATCAGCCGGTTAAACTGGAAGATCCCCCGCCGTCCATTTGGGCCTTCCAAAGGCATCCCATAAGTCCATTTCATCTTCGGATTGACTAAAGCAATCTCTTTGGCGTTGGCCCCGGGATCGCAGGGCTGCTTCTTTCCGGACGAAGTGGTTACGCTATAACCACCGGCAGGAATCCAATGATAGTAGTTGCCGTGGGAGGAATAACCGATCCGCCCGTTGATGAAGGCATGGGATAATGCCCAATAACCTCCGGCGTTTTCCCCGGTGATAAATTCGGGATCCATCACCCCGTCTTTGTACCATTTATGCATTAAAGCCAATACCTTTTTTAATTCCGGCGCGATGGCGGCGTTAATAATCCGCTTGCCCCGTTTTACGAAGTAGTCGTCCTTACTCGCCCGGTTAATCGGTATGCCGTAAGCGCCGCAGACGGCGGCAATCCCGCTCCGGGAAAGCCCGTAGGTATCATTTTTACCATTGCCGTCGGGATCTTCCTTGGCGAACTTATACATTAACGACTCAAACTCCGCCAACGTATCCGGAGTCTTAGTCACACCCACTTTCTTCATCCAGTCTTCTCGGTAGACCAAAGGCAATCGGAAAATATTGGTGGGGCTCACGGAGGGAATCCCGTAAAGTTTGCCGTCCAGACGTCCGGAGTCTAAAAACATCGCGGCATTTTTCTTCAGACATTTGTAAATATGGGGGGCGTATTTCCTCAAGTATTTGTTGGGGATAACCGCCATCACTTTCTGCCGATGATAGCTGTGGAGGTTGACGACTTTTTGGATCCGGAAGAAATCCGGAATCTCTCCGGCGGCCATCCGCAGCGCGACCATCTCGTCGAACTTGCTGTCGTCCATATTCCAGACATCCAGATCCACGTTAAACTTGGCTTCGAGCTTCTTGACAAAAATGCCTTTGGGGTCGGTTGGTTGGATGGAATACGGCACCCAGCTAATCTTGATCTTTTTGGCATAACGTTTCCTGGCCGCAAAACTCACTGAACTCAACGCCAACACGGCCGCCAGTAAAAATAAAACCGCTTTCTTCCAATTGCTTTTCACTTTCTTATTCCTCCTTAAAATTAATTATGAGTCCATTCCTGCCTTACAGGAACAAAACCTGGAGTAATAAATGGGGCCCGGTCCTCCCCGCCAACCGGTTTATCCCTT
>JASFQO010000181.1:0-5787 GCA_050115405.1 Bacillota bacterium | reverse complement strand
TTCTCCCAACCAGACTTCATTCCAAAGATGACCAATCCATACATTATCCTGATACCGTTCCCCCAAAACCACCCGGGTAGGCAATCCGGCCGCGCGGGCCAGCGCCGCGAAGAGTACCGCATACTCCACGCATTTCCCGGTTTTACCTTCTAAGATCTGCTTGGTAGTCAAGGTTTCCGGAATCATGGCCGGTTTAATATATTCAAAAACCCATTTAGTCAGTTTTTGAGTTGCCCGCCAACCGTCGGTCTCACCGTTTAAGATCTGGCGGCTTAATTTTTGGACTGCCGGAGCAGAAGGGGTGATATATTGAACATCCGCCAAGTAAGGGGCCAAAGCCGGCTCTTTTAACGGCAAAACAACTTTTTCGGAAAAATCCCGGCGTTCGCGTTTAATCTCCAGGATAGCCTCTTGTTTGGCGGCAACGGATTGGTGGCTGATTAACTTTTGGCGATTATCGTTAAATTCAAACTCCTTAAGCTTGAGCGACGTCCCCCATTTGACCTTGATTTTACTGGAAATACTCCGAAAAGGAAAATTCACCCGGCGGTTTCCCGGGACCAGCAACGCATTGAGATTCATGGTTTTCAGTTCGGGTATTTGTCCCTTTTTCACCCGCCGAAAACTAATGTCCAATTTGGAGTCATATCCGCTATAGTAATTCCCTTTTTTATCAATTAACGACTGAACTTCATGATTGCTCTTTTCAGTAATTTTAAATACCGTTAATTTTTTTCTGTTGTAGCGATACGACTTCTTTTCGTTGACTGTGATGGAATACTCAAGCGGAGCCAGGGACCCGATATCCCAAATATTACTTTTGGCGGTGGCCCCGACTTTTAAGGCCCCTTTTTTCAAAAAAAAGTCCAGATAAGAAGAGGCAAAATATAACGGTTGAGTAATTTTTTGAATCTTGACGGTTTCTTTCCCGTCGGCAGTCAGAGTAACCACTTTGACCTCTTCATTACTAAACTCCGCTTTGATTTGAGTACGCGAACCGTTTATATTAAAAACCCCCAAATACGATTGCGCCAAATAGTTTCGGTCCACCTTTGCTTCCATATATTGGGTTGCTACGGTGGCTTTGCTTCCTAAAAAGGAAATTTGAATGGTTGCCTCGGAGACATAGCGATAGCCGTCTTTGGTCCGCCATACCTGATCAAACCCGAATCCCACCGGCTTGTCATCTTGCTCGGCTATACTCCATACTTCCCGGAGACACTTTTCCTTAGCCGCTGCGATACCGCCGGTCATTGCCAACGACATGAATGCCAACACAAGGAAGACACCCAAAAACCTCCGAAGTCTCATTTACAAAATCCTCCTTAAAATATAAATATTAGTACTAGTATAACATATTTATATCCTATTTTTCTCAAAAAATTTGGTTTTTTTGGCAAACTTTTTGAGAAGATATAATTCATTAAGCTCTTAAACCTATCAGTCGGAGCCAATTTCGCTCCTATTAATGTAAGGGTTTTACAAATTTTAAATTTAATTTTTTATGTTCTTTTGGAGATGATAGACTTATTAATTTTTAGCTAATCGGAGGTTGGTATCTTATGTGTGGAATTGTCGGATGGGTTGATTGGGAGAAGGATCTGCAAAATCAGGGCGAATTAATCGAAAAGATGGCGAATACCTTGCGCCACCGGGGACCGGATGCGAAAGGAAGCTGGCTTTCAACCAGAGCCGCCTTCGGGCATCGCCGTCTCATTGTCATCGATCCGGAGAACGGCTTACAGCCGATGACTTATACGGCAGGCGGCCATACCTACGCGCTGACTTACAACGGAGAGATTTATAATTACCGGGAGCTGCGCCGGGAGTTGGAAGCCCATGGTCATACATTCCGAACCCAATCGGATACTGAAGTGTTACTCCATACTTACCTGGAATGGAAGGAAAATTGTGTCCTGCACTTAAACGGAATTTTCGCCTTCGGCCTCTGGGATGACAAGAAGCAACAATTGTTGCTGGCACGTGATCATCTGGGTGTAAAGCCCTTGTTTTATGCCGAGCGCGGCAGCGCCGTTTTATTCGGTTCGGAGCCCAAGGCGCTATTGGCTCATCCACTGGTTAAAGCAGAAATAGATGGAAAAGGTCTGAGGGAACTGTTTAACTTTTTCCCTCTGCATACGCCCGGTTTTGGCATTTTCCATAACGTTTCCGAAGTACGCCCCGGGCGCCGGATTATCTTTAACCGTCATGGCAAGCGGATTACGCAGTATTGGTCTTTACGCAGCGCGCCTCATACCGATGATTTGGAAACAACCGCCGCGCATATCCGAGCTTTACTGAAAGATACCGTCAGCCGTCAATTGGTGGCGGATGTTCCCGTAGCAACTATGCTTTCCGGAGGTTTGGATTCCAGTGGCCTTACGGCGCTGGCCGCTCAAGAATTCGCGCGGGAAGGAAAACAACTAAAGACCTACTCGGTGGATTTTAAGGAAAGCAATGAATATTTTGTGCCCAGCGCGATCCATGCAAGTCTGGATGCGCCTTGGGTCAAACGGGTTTCCAAGTATCTCGGCACCCGGCACCATACGATTACGGTGGATTCCCCGGAACTGTTAAAAAGCATCTTAGTGCCGATGTATATGCATGATTTTCCGGGTTACGGCCAGATCGAAACTTCGATGTATCTTTTGTTTAAAGCCATGAAAAAACAGGCGACCGTGACGCTCTCCGGCGAATCCGCCGACGAGGTCTTCGGCGGATACTCCTGGTTTGGCAGTGAGGATTTGCTACGCCTTTCCACCTTTCCCTGGATCGCGGCCTTCGAGAAAACCGAGGTGGTCCGGGTGCTTTCTTCTTGCTTTATCCCTGAAATAGTGGAAAAAGTCAACCTTCCGGAATATCTGGCCCAAAAATACCGGGAAGCCGTTGCCGAAGTACCCCGGTTGGAAGGGGAAAAACCCCTGGCGGCAAAGCAACGAGAGGCGTTTTACCTCAATCTGACGCGTTTTCTCCCCGTATTATTGGACCGCAAAGACCGGATGAGCATGGCTGTTGGTTTCGAGGTCCGGGTGCCGTTTTGCGATTATCGCTTAGTGGAATATGTCTGGAATATCCCCTGGGAAATGAAATTTGCCGACAATATCGAAAAAGGAATCTTACGACGGGCCTTTGCGGACGTCTTACCTCATGATGTGCTCTACCGTCATAAAAGCGGTTACCCCACCTCCCAGCATCCCAGCTATTTTATTGGCGTCCGGGATCTGGCCCTGCAGATTTTGAATGATCCGAATGCGCCGGTTTTACCGTTTATTAATGTCCCTGCGGTTAAAGCCATCCTGGAAAAAGAAAGATCCGGGGTGACCCATGTATTCAATGCTAATCCGCTGGAACGCATTATTCAAATTAATTCCTGGCTCAAAGACTACCATGTAAATATCTTGGAGCCGAACTTGGCGCCTCCCCAATTGCAGCCGGTGTAGCTAGCGGAATTGACGATGGTGTTCGGCCTAACGCACTATTCCCACCATGCTAAACCATGCCGCCATTACAAAGCTTGCTAACAATATTATAATTGTCTGCGGAATAGCCAACAAGACAACTTCTTTGGTAGTGAAACTCTCCTCCAATTGGAACTGGCCGATTTGAATGGTCATATGTTGATACGGCAACACCCAGTGCCCCGCCAGAGCGACAAACGCGAGCAATGCTGGAAAAATTGGCGCAAATTCCAATGCCGTGCCCACGGAAATTAAGGCCGGCGCGATGACACCCATTGCCGACATTGAACTCCCCGTTACCATATGGAGCAACATACAAATTACAATCGCAAACGGCGCGAAAAGCCAAGGATGGGTGGGAACTCCCAAAGAGAGCAGCATGCCCGCCAACCAGTCACTCATTCCCGAGGCTTTACTGACAGCGCCGATTGATAGTACCGCTACAATAAACAACGGTGTGTCGACGCTGATTGACTTCAAGGATCTGGCGTCAAGCACTCCGCCGACCACCGGCAGACTAAGAATGACCGCGATTATCGCCGTAACCCACCCCGCGTCAAGACCGACACCCGATCCGGTTAACCACAGTATTATCGCAACAGCGAGCCAAAATACCAGTCGCTTCTCCTTCCCGGTCAACGGTCCTAATGAAGCGGCTTCAGACTTAAATTGCTCCCGATTGATTTTCAGGTTGGGAAGACGAAAGACCAACAATTGCCCGATACACGCCAGCACAGAAATGAACAACCCCGGAATCAGCATATATTCAATCCATTGGGTGTAGCTGATCGGTGTTTCACTTAAGGCAATTACCACAGAGCTAAAACTGGGATCGCCGGTCAAAAACATCAATGAGGTTGAAACCGCTCCGGCAAAAATTGCCAAGGTAATTTGGTTTACATGTCCCCTCGGAAGGCGTCCCGACATGTTTTGCGACAATACTGAAGCCAGTAGCATGCAGCGGGGCCAAGGATGAGGAATGATCACACATAAAATAATGTTTAGGATATAACAAAAAACAATCAGCGACATATAGCTATGGACGAAGCGGGAAACGAAGAATAAGGCAATCCGTTTCCCCAATCCCGTTTCGGAAACAGCTCCCGCCAACAAAAAACCGGCAATTACCATATACACCACTGAAGACGTCCATCCGGATAATATAGTCTGGACCGGGACAATTTTGTGGTCCATCAGCATAATAAACGCAGCAAGCACTATCAGTCCGGTATAGGCAGGCGTAGTCACCCCATTTGCCAGCCAAATCACAGCAAACATACTGATTGCCAAACACTTCTGTCCTTCAACCGATATTTTGGGGAGCGGCAAGAACCATATTAGCAGAAAGATCGCTATCCCCAACACCATGCTGAGTAATTTCCGATCGCCTATTTGACCACGTACTAAAGCCAGTTTGGGTTGATTATCAGACAGGTTGGACCGACCGGCAAGGATATCACTGTTAAGGATGTAGCCGTCGCCGCCATTATGGCCGGCTGCAAGCCAAATGCAATGCCGGTATTGATCGCTGCGTTTAAAGCTCTGAACAGTCCCAAATATAACTTATTACAGTCGGTTACTACTTCACATCCGGGCGGAAACATGGTTTTGGTAAGCGGACCAATTGCCAAGGAGATTGGTATTTCCGGCCGCCAAGGCTGCTTAGGACCGGGATATCCGGCCAACGCCACTATCGGCCGGGCGGTTAACCTGGTTATTATGAATGTCTGCCGTTCCGTACCCGGTATTTGTGATCTGGACTGCCTCGCTTCCCAGGCGGAATTCACTTATTGTTTCGCCGAAGATCCCGAAATTGCGTGTTGGAACACGATCAACGAAGAGCATTATAATTCCGAAACAACCACCGTCTATGTACTCAAAGCCGAACCACTTCATGATATTATTGACTTTCTGAGTCTTAACGGTCATGACTTGCTGGACACCATTACCGCCTGTTGCACCACGCTCGGTTCAAATAACGCTTACATGCCGGGACCCCTGGTTGTCTGCTTAACGCCCGATCATGGGATGATGCTTAAAAAGGATGGCTATACCAAGGAAAAAATCCAAGAGCATATCCATACATACGCTTATCATCAGGTCCCGATGGTCCGTAACCGCGGCTTGGTCCCGGTTCGTCCGGCCTCGTTCGTCAATATGCATCCCATGCCTGTTACCCGCAGCCCGAAAGATGTGGAAGTCGTCGTGATCGGCGGACGTGGCGGCCACTCCGGCGTCATTCTTCCCTGGGCGCTTCATAGCGAGGGAATTGTGGAGCCGGTAGCTCTTCCTGACGGTACTATCGCCAAAAGCATTACTGATTTTAAAA
>JASFQO010000180.1:0-5816 GCA_050115405.1 Bacillota bacterium | reverse complement strand
CATGTTTCACCTCGCGAATTGATTATTTGCAACATTCCCACGCTATTTTGTAATCTTACAAAATTCCCCGGCCCGAGCAAATGAATTTAAGTCGGTATTTACCCTGAAAAATGTGGGGTCGGAGCTTAAAAAGTTGAGACCGAATAATTGCGATACCGGGAAGGCGGCATTCCGGTATATTTTTTAAAAATACGGCTGAAGTATTCGACATCTTTATACCCCAGTTTCCCGGCAATCTGGTAACTTAACAACTGGCCGTCCTTAATTAATTTCTTGGCCCGTTCCAATTTAACCATGGTAATATATTCGCCCAAACACCGGCCGGTCTGCTGTTTAAAAACTTCACTTAAGTATGACCGGTGCAAAAACAACGCCTCCGCCAAGCTTTTGGTGGTCAGATCGGTATCAACATTTTCCAACACATAACGACAGGCCTGTTTAACAATAGGATTACTTCCTTCCTTTAAGTATAAGCGAGGGATCTTGACCGCCAACTCCCGGACTAAATCGATTAAGGAGTCTTCCAACTGTTCCGGATTCTTGCTACCGGCAAAATCCAGCCTGCGGAGCAACTGCAAATTAATAAAAAAACCAGCCCACGGGTGTTGCTTTTCCACGATGGAAATAATTTGCGCAATTGCCCTTTGCAGGATAAAACTAACTTTCATCCGATCGAATGTTCCGTGTAAAATTTGCACCAGACTACGCGCCAAAATCTCGGCATGCAAATTTCCCCGGGCGGCGTATTCCGCCAAGATTTTGACTTCAAATTCAGGGTAAAAGGAGGAAGCTTTCTCCGCCAATTGCGTTTCCATCTGGCGTAAATATTCCTCCTGGGCGGCTTTTTCCCCCAGGTATCCCGAGACTCTTTGCAAAAGTTTTTTTAAGTCCGCTTCATTGACCGGTTTCGCAAGATAGTCAAAAGCGCCGGAGACGATCCCCTGCCGAGCATAACTGAATTCCTGATATTCACTCAAAAGGACCACTACCTTCGCCAAACCCCGTTTAACAATTTTTTCCAATAGTTCCAACCCATTTACCTTCGGCATGCGAATATCGGTAATCACCAAATCGACCGGGGTTTCCGTCAGTTTTTGCAAAGCCTCGTAACCATTGCCGGCTTCGCCGCCAATTTTAAAATTCGGGGCCTCCCGCCAAACCGTTAACCGTTTGATCGCTCTTAAGCCTACTTCCGAATCGTCAACCAACATCACTCGATACATGTGAGTTTTTCTCGCTTTCTACAATTTACCGCTTGAAATGGTCGGATATTATTTTACTTTTACAATATAAAATCGTACAGGATTGCTTTAAAGTCAACAACTGAATTAATGTTGGTTTTTACCCTGAAAAATGTTAGGACCCTTATTAAGGAAGAAAAATAAGTCTGCGAATTGGGGCGAGGTTGTACAACGAAAAAACCGTCTTCATATTTGGGAACGGCTTCTAATATCAATCATTTTCCTAATTATCGTCACGCTGTCGGTTGGCGCCCGGCGGCCCCTTTGGGAACACTAAATATACCGTAGCCCCTTCATTGAGTCGGCCTTCGATCCCGGCCCGACCACCATGCCGCCGCATCAATTTCCACACCAACGCCAGCCCGACCCCGGAACCCTCAAACTCTTCCTGGGTATGGAGGCGTTCAAAGATGCCGAAGAGTTTGCCGGCATACTCCATCTCAAAGCCCACCCCGTTGTCCCGAATATATAGCTGGTGTTCGGTGGCGTTCGACCGGCATCCGACCGTAATCACGGTCCTCACGCGATCCCGGGTAAACTTGACGGCATTGTCCAAAACATTATAGACAACTTCGGTGAGAAGAATCCGATCGCCGCGCAGCGGCGGCAACGGGTCGATAAATTGTAAATCCATCACCCGTCCGGGGTGAAGCGTTTGTAGTTTCCGAAAAACTTCCGTGATCAATTCTTGGATATTAAGGTCTTCCCAGCAGATCGCGCGCTTAGTCAACATGCCGTACTTCAGCAAATGGTCAATCAGCCCAAGCGCGTTATTTCCGATAGTAGCGATCTTCCGCACCATTTGTCCCACGTCGTCGGACAATTCGGCTCCATAATCCTCCCAAATAAATTGGGTATAGCCAACTATTGCCCGTAACGGCGCCTTCAGGTCATGAGCCACCGTATAACTGAATGCTTCCAAATCCTCCGCTACCTGCTGTAAATCACGGGTCCGTTCCGTCACCCGCGTTTCCAACTGCCGTTTGAGCCGGTTAATCTCCTGAAGCGCCTCCCGCAAAGGGGTAATATCTTCAAACACCACTCCGATACGGTTAGCGCCGATTTTAAAGGCCTTGGCATGATAATACCGTACCCGTAGCGGATTATATAACTCAAAAACCTGTGGGTCGCCGGTTGTCAGTACCTTTTGATAGACGGCTAAATTCGGGCAGGAATAGTGAGTCGCCTCGGACCAAGTCTTCCCGATCCATTCCCCCTTTTTGAACGGAATCTCCCTTTCGAAACCGGGATTACCATCGATTAACCGGATATCGCGTAATCCGCCGTCGGCGCCGCTCAGCGGTTCCGCAATAAAAAATCCATTAAACATCTGCTCAAAAAGTAATTGATTTCGGATCGCGCGGGCTTTGACCTTAAGATGTTGCTGTTTGCTCATTTTCTACCCCGCATACTATAACTAACAAAATTACACATAATATTTATAATTTAGAGTTAAATTATACTAATTGTTATAATATTGCGTACCAAAATATTAAAATCCTCTAATAGGTTTGTCGGCATTTTTACATAACGCATATAGAACTTTCCGGAGTCCCATGAGATAAATTTAGAAAACCGTTTTAAAACAACAGCAGCCTTTATCCTCATAATTCCTAGGATAAAGGCTGTTGTTTTCTCCGGTTTACCTTTGACTTAAGTTAAATCTTACCGGCCGTTTATTCCGGCGCCGTCTCGAGTTTACCTGCGGCCAAATTGCGTTGCGCTTTGCGGTTAGCTTTCTTGCGGGCCTGTCGGTCGTGCCAGTCGTCCAATAAGGAATAGATCACCGGCACAATCACCAAAGTCAAAATAGTGGAAGTAGCAAGTCCCCCGATCACTACCGTGGCCATCGGCGCCATGGTTTCTCCGCTTTCTCCCAGACCCAGCGCCAAAGGGAGCAAGCCTAAGATAGTGGTTAACGAAGTCATCAGGATCGGCTTCAAGCGGATCGGTCCGGCTTGCAAGATCGCCGCGCGGCTCGCCAGGCCCCTTTCCTTCAAGGTATTCACATAATCCACCAAAACAATCGCGTTGTTCACCACAATCCCGGCCAACATAATCACACCGATAAAAGAGGTCATTCCCAGCGCCCTGCCGGTCAGGACCAACGCAAAGATTGATCCGCAGTAGGCCAGGGGGACCGAGAACATAATAATGAACGGTTGCAACAATGATTCAAACTGAGAAGCCATAATCATGTAAACTAGCAGTACCCCTAAGAGTAACGCCAAGGTGAGATTGGAAAAAGCTTCATTGATATTTTTGGCGTCGCCGCCATAGGAAATGGTGTAGCCGTCCGGTAAATTAAATTGAGCCAACTCCGCGCGAACATCCTTAGTAATGGAGCCGACATCGCGGCCGAAAATTTGCGTGGTGACGGTCACGTAACGTTCCTGGTCTTCGCGGTCAATCTCTATCGGCCCTTCATCCAAGTTGATTTTGGCAATATTTTGCAACGGCACCTGCGCCCCGCCGCTGGTGATGACATAAATATTGCATAGTTGTTCATAGGTTTGCCGGGCGGCTTCGGGATACTCCACCCGCACATTATAATCATCGCCGCCCACTTCATAGGTGGTGGCTACGGTCCCCTGAATGGCGGTCGTCAGCAACGAAGCCACTTCCGCGATACCAATGCCGTATTCCGCCGCCCGATCCCGGTCCACCAGGACCCGCGCCTCCGGCGTCGCCTCCGCCACACTGGTGTCAGGTTCCCGGACCCCGTCAACCGTGGCGATGATCTTTTTCACTTGTTCCGCTAATTGTTTTAAAACCGTTAAATCGGCGCCGCGGATCTTGATTTCCACCGGAGTACGGGTATTGCCGCCCCCGCCGCCCCCCATGGAGGAGGTGATTTCCCGGACCCGGATCTCGGCGCCGGCAATCGCCGCCACCTTGCGGCGCACTTCATCCACAATCACCGCGGTTTTGCGGGCGCGCTCCGCAACCGATCTTAAAGTGACATTAAGGGACGCGGCGTTCGTCTCGCTGCCCGAACGCATGCGGCCGGAGCCGCCCACCGTGACAAAAAACTTCTCCAACTCCGGTATTTGCTGAATAATCGCTTCCACCCGCCGGGTAATTGAGTCGGTATCCGCCAACAACGCGCCCTGGGGTAATTCAATACTGACGCGAAACCGGCCCTGATCGGAATCGGGCGAAAACTCGATTCCCACCAGCGGAATCAGACAGAGACTGCCGATAAAAATGATCCCCGCCGTTAAAATGGTGGTTTTTCTATGACCCAACGCCCACTGTAGCACCGCACGATAGAGCACCAGCAACTTCTCCAGACCGTTGATCCAGCCGTGGATAATCCAATTGCCCAAAGCCCCTCCCCAATAACGTTGCCGCGGGTCCTCCACCTTAAGATATTTGGAGCAAAGCATGGGAATCAAAGTGAATGAGACCACTAAGGAAGCTAACAGCGAAAAAGTTACCGTGAGGGAAAGTTCTCTAAAAATCTGGGCGGTAATTCCCTCTGTAAAAATAATGGGTAAAAAGACCACCATGGTCGTTAAGGTTGAAGCCAAGACCGCCCCGCCGACCTCGCCCGCGCCCAGGCGGGCCGCTTCCCACATACTGTGGCCTTCCTGCCGGTGCCGATGAATATTTTCCAAAACGACAATCGAATTATCCACCAGCATCCCCACTCCCAGAGCCAACCCGGCTAACGAAACCGTGTTTAAGGTAATCCCGGTGAAATACATCAAAACGAAAGTGGCGATAATGGAGATGGGGATCGAGGTCCCGATAAACAAGGCCGTCCGGAAGTTATGCAAAAACAAAATGAGGATGATCACTGCCAGCAACCCGCCGGTAATGGCGTTATTGGACACATTATTAATTGACTTTTCAATAAATTGCGCCTGGTCAAAAACCACTTTGATCTCCAGATGGGGATAATCCCGTTGAATCTTGGCTAACTCTTTCTTAACCTGGTTCACCACTTGTACCGTGTTGCCGCCGGACTGTTTGCGCACCGACACCCCGATACTGTTGGCGCCATTCATCCGGGCATAAGTGGTAACCTTCTTGAAACTGTCGGTAACAGTCGCCACATCCTTTAAAAAGACTGTCCCCCCGGCCGGAATGGAAAGCGGTATTTTTTCAATCTGCGCCAACGACTCGAATTTCCCCAACGCCCGGACCAACAGATTTTTTTGGGCATACTCCACCGTCCCGCCGGGCTCGTTTAAATTTTCCGCCCTCAGCTTGGCGCTGATCGTTTTCAAAGTCAACCCATAGTGCGCCGCCCGCTGCGGGTCAACCTCAATCCTAATCTCCCTGGTTTTCCCGCCG
This sequence comes from Bacillota bacterium, assembly GCA_050115405.1. Taxonomy (GTDB): domain Bacteria; phylum Bacillota; class UBA4882; order UBA8346; family UBA8346; genus DATCLA01. Next base: position 273 of record JASFQO010000180.1, on the reverse strand, counting down.
CTGACCGTAACCGAGGCCACCCCGTCCAACCGTTCCAGCCGCGGCTCAAGTTTATCCTCCACCAAATCTTTTAAGCCCACATCGTCCAGAGTATTATTCTTTCCGGTAATCCCCAAGTGCACCACAGGCATGGTATTGGGGTCCATCTGCATAACGGTGGGCGAATCGGCGTCATCCGGCAAAGTGTCCCGAATCGCATCCAGTTTTTCCCGCATTTTTAAGGCGGCGAAATCCAGATCCGTCCCATAATTGAATTCCACCATCACCCGTGAA
>JASFQO010000179.1:0-5849 GCA_050115405.1 Bacillota bacterium | reverse complement strand
CCAAAAGGTAGTATTGCCAATTTTGGTCCGGAATACCAATCCGAGTTTGGGCAACTTTAGCCCGAATAGTATGTCCATCGCCCAGCACTTCGGTTTTTAACGGCCATACCTTCAATTTTGAGCCTTCCAAGACCATCAACTGACTATTTTCCCAACCGACAATCTTCAGACAAACCTCCCACGCCGCCTGAGGGTGAAACCGGACATAAGCTCCGGGTTGCGGCAAATTAAGAAACCCTCCGGGACGGGTATTGATAAAAATCCGCAAATTTTGGTGGATAAAACCTTCCGGAGCCGACCACGGGTTGGTGATCATTCCAAAAGAAGTATCAAAATAAATTTCTCCGGGCTTTTCGGACCAGACTTTAAAACGCGTCAGGTCAAACAGTCCTTGATAAGGTTTAAACGCAATATTGGTAGGATACTGATAGCTGCCATATCCGTAGTCGTCCCCGACCGGATCAATCATCTCAAAATAGTTGGCCGGATATCCCGCCCCCATCAACAGCAAACCGGTGAAAAATACTATCAATATATAAACAAACACTCCGGACCGCTTCATCAATAACCACCTCCAGCTTAAATCTATGCTCGGAAGTGGTAAATATTACTGAAGAATTGACAACCACCCTTCGAAATAATCTAATTATAATTAAAATAATTTAAATTATTTAGAAAACCGGATGAAATTAACGAAATTATCTAATTTCAACAATCGCCAGTACTTGGTCGGTGACTACGATTTCATGCGGCTCAACCAAAAGCTCGATTAGCACTCCGTCAACCGGCGCCGGTAAAATGAAGTCCGCGCCATCCACCGTCAGTTTCAGCAAATCCTGGTCAATCTGCACCGGCGTTCCGGGAGCCACCAGCCACTCCACCACGTGAATGTCGGGCGCTTCCAGCGGGGCCAACCATGGCATTTTTATTTCAACCGTCTTCGTCCTCATTATTTCCACCTTTACATCCATACTATTCTAATTCACATAAATACGCGGCACTCGGTCGCTGATCATACAAGTAATTTCATAGTTAATGGTCCCCAGTTTTTCGGCCAACTCATCCGCTGTAATCCGCTCTTTGCCCTGCTTGCCGAGGAGGACTGCTTCCGCGCCAACTTCCACTTCATCCTTGCCAAGGTCAACCATACATTGATCCATACAGATCGTCCCGACAATCGGATATCTTTTACCCCCGATTAATACTTCGGAACGGGGAGATAACCGCCGGCTCCAGCCGTCGGCATAGCCAAGCGGTAAAGTGGCTATCGTTGCTTCCCGGGTCGTATGATAGTGCTGCCCATAACTGATTCCCGCGCCTGCAGCGACCTTTTTCACCTGGATGACCTTGGCTTTTAAAGAAAACACCGCTTGTAATGCAATTTTACTGTGATCAACTTCGCTTGAAGGATATAAACCATATTGAATAATGCCGGTCCGCACCATTCGGTAACGAGTTTCCGGCATTTCCAGGGTAGCGGCGCTATTGGCCAAATGCACCTTTGAGGGCAGCAACCCCGCTTCCGTCAACCGCTTCACAATGTCATCAAAACGCCTGGCCTGCAATTGGGCATATTGCTTGTCCGCCTGGTCGGCGGTTGCCAAATGCGAAAAAAGGCCGTCAACTTTAATCCCCGGGATCAAGGCCAGCTTGGCAAGAAATTTTAGCGCCTCCGGGTAGGCGACTCCCACCCGTCCCATGCCCGTATCGATTTTTACATGGACTACGGCGGTCCGTCTCTGTTTCACCGCCAGCCGCGCCAAAGCCACTACCGGTTCCAATCCGCAAACAGTTGGAGTCAAGTCATGCTCCAAAAAAACTGCCGCCTGTTCAGCCTGCAAAGGGGCAAAGACCAATATTGGAGCGGTCAACCCGGCCTTACGCAGGGCAATGCCTTCTTCAGGCATTGCTACTCCCAACCAACTCGCCCCCGCTTGCAAGGCGACCCGGGCGACTTCGACCGCGCCGTGGCCATAGGCTTCGGCCTTAACGACAGCCATCTGTTGTACCTCGGGACCAATTACCCGCCGAATCGCGCTGAAATTATGCCGTAGAGCGGCCCGATCAATTTCCGCCCACACCGGCCTGATTATTTCCTGTTGATAACGCTTCACAATAACCTCGTTTCTCGTCGCTCGCTGTTTGTCGTTCGGAAAGACGCAAACCGGAGCTAATAAACCAAATGCTTTTCACGTTAATTGTCTAACGATAAAATCGCTTGATACGCCGCAGGAAGCTGTTCTACCAAATCTCCGGCGACAATGCCAATCGGCCCTTTGATCCGGGCGGCTAAATCTCCGGCTAACCCGTGCAAATAGGTCCCGCCCACACTGGCCTGGGCGACAGTTAACCCTTGCGCCAACACCCCGCCGATGATTCCGGCCAGCGCATCACCCATTCCGGCCGTAGCCATTCCCGAATTGCCGGTTAAATTGATGTAGGCGCTTCCCTCCGGCAACGCAATAATCGTCCGCGCTCCTTTCAAAACTACCACCACGCCCCAGGTTTGGGCATAGTGGCGGGCCACCCCAAGCCGGTCCGCCTGGACCTGCGGGACGGTCAACCCAGTTAACCGCGCCATCTCACCGGGATGCGGTGTTAAGATAGCCGTCGGACCCAACTTGCTCCACCATTCCGGTTGTCCCGCCAAAAGATTCAGCCCATCGGCATCAACTACCAAGGGCGCTTGACAACCGGCCAATAACTGCTCCAACAGGTCTGCGCCCTCATCAGTGGTCCCCAGTCCCGGTCCAACGACCACACCGGCGTAACCGTCTAGCCGCGTCAAAGCTTCCCGCCAGGCGAGGGTCATGACTTCCGCCGGCTTTTCCGGCCAGGCCCCAGGTTCCCGCAATCCGGCCGTAACCAGACCGCTGCCGGAACGTAACGCGCCACGGGTAGCTAAAGCTACGGCTCCGGTCATGCCCGGCGCGCCACCCAGCACCAGGAGATGCCCGCCGTTTCCCTTATGGGCGTCCGGCTGCCGTCGCGGCAAAAAAGCCGGCGCCTCCCCCGAACTCAAATAATTAACTGCCAAATGATCCGCTGCCAACAATCCGGCGGGAAAGCCCAGGGACGCCACTACCAGTTTTCCCGTATGGGAGGCTCCGGGATAACACAACAAGCCCGGCTGCGGCAATCCAAAAGTGATGGTGGTCTCCGCCTGTACCGCCACCAGCGCCACCTGCCCGGTATCGACATTAATTCCGGAAGGCAAATCCAAGGCGTAAACCGGTTTGCGTAATTGATTCAGCTTAGTAATCAGCGCCGCCAAGTTTTCCCGCGGCGCCCCTTTGGCCCCGGTACCTAACAAAGCGTCCACCAAAAAAACCGCCTCACTCAATTCCCGTTGGTCCAATTGCGGCCACTCCACCACCCGAAGCCCGTATTTGTAAGCCCTTTGCAAGTTAACGGCAGCCAACCCGGAGTAAACGGCGGGCGTTTCGGCCAAAACCACCGTCACCCTGGCTTGCCGCTCAGCCAACAGGCGGGCCAAGGCCAACCCGTCACCTCCATTATTCCCTTTACCGCAAAAAAGATAAACCGAAAGATCCGCCACCGCGCCGTAGTCGCACAGGACCACTTCTCGGGCCGCCAAGGCCGCCCGTTCCATAAGCAAATCTCCGGATAAATTGTATTTTACCTGCGCCAGTCGATCAATCTCCTGCATTTCATGGGCATAAGCAACTTTCATGGCAGCTCCTTTTCCAAGATAACCTGGGCGACGGCATATTCCCGGCAATGCGAGATACTTAAGTGAATCCGGTCGACTCTTTTTTCAGCCAAATAAGCGGCTACCTTCCCGCTCACCTGTAATTGGGGGGCGCCCTGCGCATCATGGCCAACCTCCAACTCCCGCCAGGCAAAACCGGCCAATCCGGTCCCCAATGCTTTCAAAAACGCCTCCTTGGCCGCAAAAAAACCGGCTAACCGATTGGGAGCGAGCCGTCCTTCGCTCAATTCGGCTCCAGTAAAAACCCGGCGGCAAAAACGATCATTGGCAACCGCCGCCCCAATTCGAAAGATCTCAATAATATCAACGCCAATTCCAAAGATCATGTTGCTGCTCCTTAGTAACCTGTTTTAATGGTTTTTGATAAAACGAGGAAAGCTTATGTTCCAAACCAAAGTTGCGGTATTGCAAAATGGGTTCGGTCCCGCCAACCAGGATATACCCCCCGGGACGCAACGCGGCGATAAACCTATAATACAATTTATTTTTAGCATCTTCGGTAAAATAAATCACCACATTCCGGCAGACAATCAAATCCAAGTTGGTTTCGAAGGAATCCGTCAACAGGTTCTGAATCCGGAAATCAACCATTTTTTTGATGGAATCCGTCAACTGAAATTTATGATCGGAAGTTTTCCGGAAATACTTGGAAATCAACGCAACAGGCAAACTTTTGACCTCATTAAAGTTATAGATACCCTCCTGAGCTTTTTGTAAAATTCGCCGGTCGATATCACTGGCAATAATGCGCACTCGCTGCTCCGCTTGTAATTCTCTGATGATAATCGCTATTGAATAAGGTTCCGAACCGTCGGAACAACCGGCGCTCCAAATCCGGACCTGAGACTTACGTAGCAGCAATTCCGGGATAATCTGGTGTTGGAGTTCTTCAAAACGTTCCGGATTACGATAAAATTCCGAAACATTAATGGTCAATTTATTAATAAACTCGTTTAACGTTTTTGGGTCCCGCTTCAGCAGGTCAAAATATTCATCGTAATTGGCAACATTCCACAAACCCATAAACGAATTGATCCGCCGGTCCATCTGCTGGCTCTTATAATATGATAAGTCGATCCCGCATAAAGCGCTTACTTGCTTTTTAAACTCCGGATAACCTAGCATCAAACCTTCTCCACCATTTTTATTTACTTATTAATTCGAGTTCCGGCATAATAATCCTCTCCAAATACTTTCTTAAAAAATAAACCATATTTCCCAGCCAATTACTTTTTAGGCTTTTTTCATCCCAGCCATGTTCCCGTCTTCAAATCGAATGCGCTTTAAAAAAATAAATGTTATTTTATTTTTATAAAAACTTTAATAAATTGGAACAAAAACCACCTTTGTGTCGTCTTAATAATTAGAAAATAATACCATTTTTAAAATAAAACTCCATTTAAGTTTATTTAATTTTTACTCTAACTAATTATTAAGGAGGATTAATTTAATGAAACGCTTACTAACGCTTACTATGTCGGCCTTACTATCGGTCAGCGCCGCCCACTGTACCTATGCTACGATAACCGAAGCCACTACCGCTATTTACGAGGCATCGCCCAAACAACAGACTGATTTTGGCAATCACGAATATGACCTGACCCAATACGCCATTACCGCCGACATCCCTTTGGAGCGTTTCAAACTTGGGCTGGAGGGTACCTACAGCCTGTTGGAAGATGGCGCTACTGAAGAATATGAGTCTTACGCTTTTAAACTCAAAGGCGGCTTGGCTATCATCTATACCGATCGGCTTAAAATCGATTTAACCGGCGGATACTTTAAAAGTGATTATAAAAATAATGATGATTTCAAATTCATTTATGAAAGCGCTATCGTAGGAATCGACACCAAGCTGGCCTTGTCGGACCGCATTTGGTTTAATGCCAACTATGTATATGGCATTAACCCCAAATTATCTTTCAGCAACGATGATGATCATTATGAGTTGGATCAACTATCTGTTGCCAATGTGCGGCTGAATTTTCATTTTTTGGAGGATACCGGACTTTCCTTGGGCTATCGTTGGGAAAACTTCAAAAATAGTCCCGATTTCTCTGGATGGGACATCAAAAATGCCGGCTATACCATTGGGTTGTCCTATATTTTTTAAACC
>JASFQO010000178.1:0-5859 GCA_050115405.1 Bacillota bacterium | reverse complement strand
GCGGTCTTCGGTGGCGTAAAAACGGCGGTTGCGGTAGGCTTCAATGATTGCGGTCCGCGTCAGTTTTTTGGCTAACACCGCGGTCCGAAATTCATTTTTTGTCCCCCAACTTTGGTCGTGATTGTCTTGAGAACCTAAAGCGCCCAAATACCAACCGTTGCGGTTTCCGGTATCCAAATAGCTGTATTGACAGTCCTTCCACTTATTTTGGTAATAATAACGGTCAAAACTGTTGGAACCATTCCAAGTCTCAATCCCGACCATTTGGGGGACGACTTCCGGTTCAGTCATTTCCAAATGCTCAAACTCAGCATTTATAACGTCATATGAGCCGGGATGACAGTAAAAACCAAAGCCGTCGGGCCGCGCTTCCAACCAGTTATAGAGGTCGCCTAAACCGAATTTGGAAAGACAGCTTGTATAATCGTCGGTATTGAGTACACAGATATGTCCCAATAGGGGATTGGACCATTCAAAACCCCAAAGCGTCACATAGTAACCCGGTATATAGTTGGCTTCGGCAGCGGTTTTTATTTTTTGCCACTTTTTTTGCCAGGGCCAAAAAACGATCAGTTCTCCATGGTCGGTTACGGCGAAAAAGTCCAATTTACCGGAGTCGCGCGCGTATTGGTAAGCCTCATAAGGGGTCCCTTCACCATCGGAATAATCGGTATGCGCGTGCAAATACCCAAAATAGGTATTGTAGGACTCGTTAGCAACGGACTGGGGCGTTGCCGTACTTTTAATGGCGTTGAGGCGGGCAGTAACGGTATCGGTTCCGGTGTCGGCTTGAGCATCAGTCCGGCTTGGGGCCAGTTTGGCGCGTTGCCGGTAAGCCTCAATCACCGTTGCCCGGGAGGTGTCTGCTAAAATTTGCGCGTCACGCCGAATATCATCAATATCTTGAAGATAATTGGCTGGGTCGCGGTCTAAAAGAGTTTGACATTCATCCCAGGTAATCTCATTATCCTCTCCGGCCAACAACAAGGCCAATAAATTACTGCGGGTAAAGTGGTCTTGGCCCAAAAGCGCCTGACAATAATAAAATTCCACCGCCTCCGGTTGCCGTCCCTTGACTAACAAATAAGCTTTGACAATATACTCCGCATCCGTCACTTGGGCGGCAAACCCCTCGGAATCAATCTGTCGCAGCACTTCCCGGACAGCGTTTTGCAGATCCAATTCTGCTAAAACAGCCCCGTTAGCCGCCTTAAAATACGGGGAAAAGAGCAGTAATACACAAAACGATAAAAACAGTACGCCGCAAGCAGGTTTCCAATTCATATTCATCGCTCCTTTTTGGTTTTACCGCTGACATTATTATCCATCCGGAAGATGAAGAATAGATTAAGGCGACCCAAAAAGAAGATTAAAGATTTAGATTGCTTTCCATGTACAGCATTTGCGGTCAGGGTGTTTTTTTCCCAATGTATTCGACTTCACGTTTTTTCTCTCCAGCAATTGATTTTGCCTGGTTTTCCAATTGCTCTATATCAATATTTGAACTATCCGGAATTCCCGGATAGTTGCGGACTCTCCCAATTCACCTTCTGATATTATGTTGATGATATGTTCGTTAATTGTTTTTACTGTTACCTGGTACAACTCCGCTTTCAGACGTTACTTCTTTTTCGTTATCTTTTTTTATTTCTTCGGCTATCTCCGGAAAAGCTTTCTCCAACTGAATGACTATCCATCCTTTTACATCTGAATTGCCCTCTGTGGTCTTGAGAAAGGGCCAAGCGCACTCTTAAAAATTTTATACGTGATCCAACAGTGTTCATGAAATAATTATGAACCTCCTGTATTAGTTATATGCAATAAAATTTGGATCCCGGTAAAGCCATGTTCCTTAAGGTACGTAAAAAGTTGAGCCAGCTAGCTCTATCTTCTTTACTACCTTGTAGGAATATTTTTTTAAAATTATGATATCAAAATTGGGAGTCGCTTCTGCCAAATGGCAACACTAACTGAATCAAGTCTAGAGTCAATGCGCCTAGAGCAGTAATAACCATTTTTTACTTAATCCGACTTTATTATATCTTATTAACGAATGTGGCGCAATGGCAAGAAAAAGCCGACAAACGGAGAGCCGGCTGACTTCCAGGGAAGCAATAAAAATGTTTCATAAAAACGAAACATCAAGAAACAAAAAATATTAAAAAAAGATAGGAGATTGTGATGGATTACGAAATTGAACAACTAAGTCAGATTAAAAATGTGTTGGAACGGTTGAAACGGGGGATTAACCCGCTCACCGGAAAAATTGTGAGGGAGGAGGAGGAAGGAAGCTTTTTAAAACATGTGGAAATCGGTAAATGCCTGGCTACCGCCGAAGCGATTGTTGATAGTCTCATCCGTAAAGAGCTTCGTAAGAGAAAAAAATTAAAAAGCCTTCAAAGGAGTGAGTGGGCGAAAGAAGGGGTACAATGAAGAGTATTTTGGAAGCGTTATATGGCGGGTAGCTTTTGCCGGTGGAAATGAACACTCCCAAAGACCCTGAATATAGGCAAATAAACCAAAAAATAGACGAACTTAAGGAAGGATGGCAAAAGAAACTGGGAGAAGAGGATGGCAAACTGTTGGACACTATTTTGGATTTATGCCACGTGGCGGACTCAATGGAGGTCAGGTCCTCCTTTGAATACGGTTTTCGATTGAGCGCGGCGCTCATGGTGGAAGTATTGGCCGGTCGGGAAGAGCTGGTACGCCCGAAAGATTATTTAAAGTAAGCTCTTTCAAAATTATGAAAGCGCTGAAGCCGCCAGATAAATGACGGTCGGAAGCCCCGGCCCGACTTCAAATCTCAGGTTTAAAAAAAGTCCCCTGGGGGCTGGCGGGTGAGTGGGCTGCGAAGCCGCTCCAACGCAGACTCCAGACCCGGCAAGCCGTCACCGGATAGCGGCTAGGAGGGAACAACGGCGCCGGGCCACTGACTAAGCGAAACTAGCGCTTCTGCTTAGAGTGAACTTTCCCGCGCTAGTCAGCATAACTGGTGTTATAGGACGACCGACATCTTCCCTGACACCCTTCTCCTGCGTTCTATCAACATCAAGTTATGTCGAGCGGTCCCAGACGAATAGGCTTCCTTGAGTCAAGGCGACGATCAAAGCCCCGGATTCCGGCTTTCTTTGGTTTGACGGTCGTCGATCCACAAATAGGCAAAAAGCACAGTCTTGTGATTAGTAAGACTGTACTCTATGTAAAACCATAAGAAAACGCACAAATATATATTTATAGCAAAGGCGAGCCTGAACTTAGTATTGAGAAAATTGGAACAATATTTAGACGGGAAATCCAACAATACCCCTCAACTTTCTTAATCCTGAGGCAAAACAAACCATTTCCATCCGAACAGATTCATCAGCTCAAGAATCTCTTTAAATGATTTATTCATCTTGTTTTCGTCTGCTACTGAAAACCATAACTGTTTATCAGCCTTTGTTAACTCACCTAAATCAACTGTAATGGGAGGTTCTTTTAAAAAACATCTTAATTGTACTGATATAGATTGGTCTAACCTGCTAAGACCAATCAATATTTCTTCCCTATTTGGAACATTAGATCTATCTCCTTCAATAAATTTCATCATTTCTTCCTCAGTAGGCTCAGGATCTCCTTTACTAAAAACAAAACACCTTGCATTTAGTTTAGACCTTGATTCGTCATATGCAAACCCTTTTTCTTGAATAAATGGTGCTATATTCTTAAGAATTTCCTTCTTCAGCTTAATACTCATGTTTTACCAACTCCTTTACCATGCAAAAACTGATTCTCCAAAATTAAAACCAGTTCCCCATCCCCAGGACTGCGATGTTCCTCCAGAACCTAAACCCAATTCATCCATTAGTGAATTCCATGTTTTTTGCAAGCAATTTGCATATACAGAACATGTATCTGCAAAGCTAGGTTGAGGAGTTCCTGCCTTTTGGCCGTCATCAAATTGATAATAAATCATTCCAGGATCTTTCCCTAAAGTAAAAACACGTAAAGTCCAATCTAGGGAACCTGGTACAGGGGTTGCATAATTGAAGTACATTTTATCAACAACCAATGGTGAAGCTTTTCTTCCCATTAGTAAACTAATTCCCTTCATTTCTCTATTCAATTGACCTTTTCCTTGTAAGTTTAATGTTGAATTTCCAGCCCAAGAAGCAGGTTTGATTTCCCCTACCATGATATTCCCAGCATTGGAGTATGTTAGGTCGGCAATTCCCAATGGATGGATAACTTCATTCCCCCGAGTTCCTTCTGGTCCAAAGACAACAAAATTACCTTCAATCAATGAATGAGCAAGAACCCCTAAAACAATATTACTTTGAACCGATTTTTTCCCATCTGTATCAAGAAATTTTAGTGGATTGTTGTTACAATAAGCATACCAATTCACCCCATCCTTAGCCGGGTCAACGCTAATAAACCTTCCAACCTCGGGGTCATAGAAGCGGGCGCCAAAATAACTAATTCCCGTACTTTCATCCGTCGTCTTATCCGTAAACTGATAATCCGAACCGGTTCCCGTAGAAGTCTCCTTCTCCCCATACGGTTCATACTTATACTCAGCTAGCTTTTTCCCGGAGGCATCAGTGACGACCCGGGTCGATCCCAAATGATCCTTATGGTAAAATTTTACCACACCTCCGGCTTCCTCCGCAACTGCTTGTTTTCCCGCATAAATCCGATAGGTATATTTCCCATCCGTCGACGAATATTCCACCAAGGGATTCGAACCACTATAAATATAATAAATCGTTTTTCCATTTTCAACTTTTTTGTAGCGCATCCCGTTGCCATCATAGCCACATTGCACTTGGGTTACGCCATTTTTATTTACCTGGGTCAACCGGGACTCTCCGTCATAATCATACCTCCAAGTATTGGTACCTTGCATTTTTTCCGTCCGCGACCCGGTATTATCGTTAGTAAAAATGGTCATTCCCATAGACAAGAGGCGGTTCGCTTTGTCATATTCAAAGATACTTCCTTGAATAGTTCCCTTAAGATAGTTTTCTTTAGTGGTCACATTGCCGGCTCCGTCGTAGGACCAGGATATTCCGGTAGCGCCGGCTTTTTGCGTATATGGCATATTTCCATACCAAATAAGCCGGTTTAATCCATCGTATCCGTAGTAATCATTATTAATTTGAGTAATGTTGCCTCCCGGATCGTAACTGTAAAGCAAATTCAGCAAGCTCCCCGCAACGATCTTGATAGGACGGTCATTATCATCATAAGCATAAGTAGTACTAATCCCGTTCTTCAATGCCATTGCCGTCAGCTTATTATCAGCATCGTACTTGCAGGACTCCACAAATCCCGGGATCGACTGAAGTAAGTCCAATTCATTATAGTTATAATTAACCGCTGCATTCCTTCCGGGGTAAGTAATCCGAGTGACACGCCCAAATGTATCATAATCATAGCCAACATTAAAAGTATAGCCATCCAGTTGGGCTTTAAGGTTCGTCACTCGGTTGCGCGCGTCATAAGTATAAGTATAGGTAACTCCACTCGTTGTCTGGGTGAGAGGATTATCATTTGCGTCATAGGTATAGCTGACAGTCTTTCCGCCCGGTTCGGTGACTTTCTTGAGCCGGTATCCGGAAAAAAATTCATATTCCAGCGTTTTAGTACCTTTACCGTTGGTCTTAGTCTTCAAATTACCAACACTATCATAGGTAAAGTTCTCTGCAGACATCGGATTACGGTCGTCTTGCGGGTACTCGGTCTTGATTAATCGGCCTAAATTATCATAAGAATAGTTTGTGATTGCATCATTATCGTTGACTACCATGACCAAATTATATATAGGCTTGTCACCGGAATCATTAAAGTAGCTATCATAAGAATAAGCAGTTT
>JASFQO010000177.1:0-5891 GCA_050115405.1 Bacillota bacterium | reverse complement strand
AGTCTCCATTACTTGCCGGACATTGGTCTTCAGCCGGTTAACCCGCAAGGTTGCCGGCCGTTGACGCATAAAACCGGCCAATACTTGATCCAACTGAGGCGGTTCATATTGCTCCGCAAGCAACTTTAACGCTTCAGCCGGCAATTTTTGATACAATTGCTTATAGGATTTCATCTATTGGTTCTCGCTTTATTTCATATCCAATGATTTCCCATAATCTTTCGCCCGATTTAAGGATTAATCCTGCCCTATTTATTAAAAAGAAATTTCAAAACCGGGAGACGATTACCGATCTCCCGGTCTTATTTTACGAAACGGCGAATTAGTCACCAAATCGTCGATCGCCCGAAATAAGAGCCACAGCATGGTGGCAACCAATAAAAACGCCAGCAAGGAACCGATCGGGCGCTGCAACAACAGACAAAAATCATAAAAGCCATGCGTGGCCCAGGCAAGCAGAAAACCGATTCCCAAAACCGAAAGACGTTGATTTTCCAATTTATAGCGCGTCAGGTAATACCCCGCCCAACCGGAAAAAGCGGCATGCGCCAAAGTGGTGACTACCGCCCGCAACACGGCGACCTTAAATCCAAACAGACTCGCCCATAAAAAATTTTCCAGTGAGGCAAAACCCAACCCCAAAGTAATCCCATAAATCACTCCATCGACCGGTTCGTCCAACTCCCGGCTGCGACCCAGTAACCACCATAAAAAACCGGTTTTTAACCCTTCTTCAATCAAAGCGACCACCAAAAAAGCCAATACCAGAAAACCCCGCCAGTCATTCTGATTGAGTGATGAAAGCAGTTGCGGTCGCCAGATCTGTTCCAAAAGCCCGGCGGGCAAAACTAACAAAATCCCGCCCAAAAACACCTTGAAGATTGTCCGGGGCGGTTCCGGTTCATAACGGTCCAGCCGATAAAAATACCACAGCCACAATAATCCCGGACCGATTGAAGCGACGGCAAGCCAAAACAAGTGTACCATGCGCCACCTCCACTGCAGCGAAGCGAAGTTTCGTCTTTTTTATGTTATAGCGCGGGCGTAGGCGTTTCTGTTGCTGTTGGCGTTGACGTTGCCGTTGGTATAAGACTAATTGTCGGGACGACGCTTGGCGTTATGGTCGGACTAGCGGTCGGCGTTTGCTTGGGCGCAAAGAACTGCCGTAAAGGATTGCGTTGATTTTGATTGTTCGGAAATAAATCACAGCCGCTAATCGCGATCCCGGTCAACAACACTAAACCTATCATAATTATGGTCCTAATGGAAATTCCCCTCCTTTAAAGATGATCATTAGCTATTGTTGACATTTTTAAGGGGAATTATGAGAATGATCTGAAGATTCCCTCCCATTTCACTTGTGAGTCAGGGGACGGTTCTTTGACTCACTGACTCACTGCCTTTTTTGTTTTAATTCCAAATAAGCCAGATAGTAGGTATATAAAGCATACACCGATAACAGTAATGCCGCGCCCAGCACAATGACGCCGATGGTCCGGTTTAAAAAGAACAGACCACAACCGCAGAAAAAACCGAAAGTGGAGTTCTTGCCCCAACGGTTGGCGGGGATCAACTGCTGAAAATTATTGATGAGGAATGCCCCGGCCATCACTTGCAGGAGTTCTTTGCCGGCATAAAGGATTACCAGCCACCCGGGTAAGCCCCAAGTCAGGGCTAAGGCCAGGAGCATGGCAAAGATGGTCAGTTTGTCGGTCAACGGGTCCAGCAATTTGCCTAATTCCGTGACTTCATTACGGGAACGGGCCGCCCACCCGTCCAACAGGTCGGTAATCCCGGCCAAAAGCAGCAAACTCAAGGCCCATCTCAGACCGTTCGGGGTACCGGAGGACAGTTGCCAATAGATTAACGGCGCCAAAACAAACCGGGTTGAGGTGATCCAACAGGCTAAAGTCATCGTAACGCAGATTCCTTTCTCGTTGTTCGGAGAGTTATAAATCTTATATTCGCAATCCAGGGGATTGATCCTCTAAAATAAAATTGATAATACTGTAAAAAAATGTTTATCAATCAACAATGAGTCAAAGAACCGTCCCCCGACTCACGCCCGCGGGTGATTTTTCATATACACCGCACGAACCCGCTCTTTAGTAAGATGAGTGTATATTTGAGTGGTGGAGATATCGACATGCCCCAGCAGTTCCTGGACCGCCCTTAAGTCGGCGCCGTTATCCAATAAATGAGTCGCAAACGTATGGCGAAGAGCATGAGGACTGATTTTACGATTGAAAGCCATTGCTTTGAGGTACTTGTCCAACATCCGTTGAATGCTCCGGCCGCTTAACCGGGTGCCGCGGTAATTTAAAAAGACCGCGTCCACCGGTGACGCGTCGGATGATAATAGCCGCGGCCGCGCCTCGCGGAGATACCGTTCCACAGCCCGCTGCGCCGGGATCCCGATCGGCGCCAGCCGTTCTTTGGCACCTTTGCCCCAGACCCGCAGATAACCGCGGGACAAGTCCAAATCACGTAACTTCAGGTTGACCAATTCCTGCAGGCGCAACCCCCCGGCGTACAAAACCTCCAGAATGGCCCGATCCCTGATGCCCAGCTTCTTATGGTTGTCGGGAATCGCCAACAAGGCGTTGACTTCGTCGGGGTATAAAAACTGCGGCAGATGTTTCTCCCGTTTGGGAGTGGCGATGGTGAGCGCCGGGTTGTGCGGCAGGTACCCTTCGCGGGACAAAAATTTAAAAAAAGAGCGCAGACAGGCTAATTTACGGGCGACAGAGGCTTTGGCAAATTGATCCTCTTTTAAAACAGCCAAAAAATGCCGAATGGTCCGGTAATTAATTACCGTCAATTCGGTAATCTGCTCAGTCTCTAAAAAAGCTAAAAACTGCCGCAAGTCCAAACCGTAACTCTCTACGGTATGGAACGAAAAATTTTGGTGGGCCCGCAAGTGGGTTAAAAACTCATCAACCAGGTTTTCAAGCACTGTTTTCACCCTTTTCCGGCGCCGCCACAAATTCGCTTTAGGTAGGCCGCGCTTTAACTTCAGCCATAAACATCAACTTGTCGCTGGCATTAATTCTGTTTTTCATGCTATAACAATTCCTTAAGCCCCTCCCACACCCGAAGCGCCCGTTCGGAATAAGCCAAATGACGCTCCTTCTTCCCCCGGATGCGTCCGTTTAAATGCGCAAACAGACCGAAGTTCACATTCATCGGTTGAAAATACCGGGGGTCGGCATTGCAAATATAATGAGTTAACGCTCCCAATGCGGTTTCGGAGGGTAATTCCAGCAAAGCTTGACCTTCGAGCATCCGGGCGCAGTTGATTCCGGCCAGCAGTCCGGTGGCGGCGGACTCCACATAGCCTTCCACTCCGGTCATCTGTCCGGCGAAGAACAACTCCGGCCGCCTTTTACTCGCCAAGGTCGGCTGCAAAACCGTCGGAGCATTCAGATAGATATTGCGGTGCATGACGCCATAGCGGACAAACTCCGCTCCGGCCAAACCGGGAATCATCCGAAACACGCGGGCCTGTTCGCCCCATTTCAGATGTGTCTGAAACCCGACCAAATTATACAACCGGCCTTCACGGTCCTCAGGGCGCAATTGCGCCACCGCATAGGGACGCCGCCCGGTGCGCGGGTCGGTAATTCCCACCGGTTTCATCGTCCCATAACGCAAGGTATCCACCCCGCGCCGCGCTAAAACTTCCACCGGCATACAACCCTCAAAAAAAAGCGCCCGCTCTTCCGGCAGATGGCTTGCGGCGACTTCGGCCCCAACCAGCGCCTCCCAAAAACGGAGATACTCTTCCCGCTCAAAGGCGCAGTTTAAATAGTCGGCCTCCCCCTTGTCATAGCGCGAAGCGCGAAACACGATTCCGTAATCAAGCGAGTCGCCGGCCACAATCGGGGCGGCCGCGTCATAAAAATAAAAATAGTCATTCCCGGTAAATTGTTGAATGGCCTGCGCCAATGCGGGCGAAGTCAACGGGCCGGTCGCAATCACCGCCGGGCCTTCCGGCAGAAGCGTTACCTCCCTGCGGACCACCTCGATCAAGGGATGATTGGTCAAAGCGGCGGTGATTTCACCGGAAAACAACTCCCGGTCCACTGCCAACGCTCCCCCGGCCGGCACTTGGACCGCGTCGGCCACCCGGATGACTAACGAATCCAAGCGGCGCATTTCTTCCTTTAACAGGCCGACCGCATTCTCCAAAGAAGCGCCGCGCAGGGAGTTGCTGCAGACCAGCTCCGCAAAGTTGCCGCTTCGGTGGGCCGGGGTCATTGTGACCGGCCGCATCTCCCACAAACGCACCGGCAGTCCGCGCCGCGCCAGTTGCCAGGCGACTTCGGAGCCGGCCAGGCCGGCCCCGATCACATTGACTATTTTAGTCCGCATAGGCGCTACTCACCCGCTTCATTAAGTTCCGCCTCATAGTCACACTCCGCATTCAAACAGGTAATCGTCTTCACACTCCCCTTACCTTTGACAACACACATCGCCCCGCATTTAGGACAAGCTTCCTTGTAGGGCCGTTCCCAACTGGCGAAATCACATTCGGGAAACTTGTTGCAACCGTAAAACAGCCGACCTTTTTTGGTCTTGCGTTCGATAATTTGGCCCACGCCGCATTTGGGGCATTTGATTTCCAATTGTTTACGCACCGGTTTGGTATTCTTGCACTCCGGATAGGCGGGACAGGCGAGAAATTTGCCAAACCGGCCATATTTAAAGACCATCCGGCGACCGCATTTTTCACAGGTTTCGTCGCTCTCTTCCACCGGCATCTCCACCCGTTCCAAATTAGCGGAAGCATCCTCCAAGTCCTTGCTGAACGGACCGTAAAACTCTTCCAAGACCTGGACCCAATTGATCTCCCCTTCGGCGATCCGGTCCAACTTTTCCTCCATGGCCGCGGTGAAGTCATAATCGACAATTTGCGTAAACTCTTGTTTCAAAAGGTCCACCACTATCCGGCCGAGTTCGGTCGGATGCAAATGTTTTTCCCGAACTTGAATGTAATTTCGTTTTAAAATGGTATCGATCGTCGGCGCGTAAGTACTGGGCCGGCCGATCCCTTTTTCCTCCAAAGTTTTGATCAGGGTCGCCTCGGTATAACGGGGCGGCGGTTGGGTGAAATGTTGTTTCGGGTCGAGTTTTTTTAAAGAAACCTTTTCCCCCTCGTTGATCTGGGGCAATTTCCCTTCCTGCTCGGTGTTTTCTTCGTCTTTACCCTCCTGATAGACTTCGAAAAATCCGGAAAATTTTACTGTGCTGCCACTAGCCCGAAAAGAATAGACGCCGCTTTCAATATCGACAGTCACGGTAGTAATTACGGCCGGGCTCATCTGACTGGCGACAAAACGCGCCCAGATTAATTCGTATAAACGGTACTGATCCCGACTTAAGTATTCCTTGACCTGTTGCGGCTGGCGGGAAATCTGAGTAGGCCGGATCGCTTCGTGGGCTTCCTGGGCTCCGGCGGTTTTTGTCTTATAAACCGGACTGGCCGCCGGTAAATAAGCCGCGCTATATTTGGCGGAAATCACTTCCCGCGCCTCAGCTTGCGCTTCTTGGGCGACCCGTACCGAATCCGTCCGCATATACGTGATCAGACCGTCGGTCCCCTCCGGCCCCAGCTCCAAACCTTCGTAAAGTTGCTGCGCCACCAGCATCGTCTTGCGAGCGCCAAAATTTAACTTCCGGGCAGCCTCCTGCTGCAGACTGCTGGTCGTAAACGGAGGCGCCGGATTACGTAAGCGATCTTTCGCTTTCACCCGACTCACTTGATAATCGCCATGTTGCAAAGCGGCGACAATCTTTTCCGCCTCGGCGCTATTTTTAATATAAATTTTCTTTGCGTTTTTAGCAAATAGCTTGGCGGCGAACTTTGCCTTGCAAATAGTCAGAAACTC
>JASFQO010000176.1:0-5928 GCA_050115405.1 Bacillota bacterium | reverse complement strand
CCGCTGGTAGATAGAATTATTTTTCAAGTTGATTAAACAACATTTCTCGGTCAAACATTTTTATGCCACCAGTCCGAATGCCGTTGAGAACCAAATCTACATTGCACTAATTGCCTACTGCTTGTTGCAACTTTTAAAGATAGAAACCGGATGTTCGAAATCGCTGTTGGAAATGACCCGTGTCTTAACCGAATGTAATTATTTTGACCATAACAAGAGTTGACGAAGACTTCCAGGGAAAAAGCTGCCGCTTTCGGATACTGAAGCGACAGCTTTTTAATGAGGTCTCTTGCGTTTTTTAAGGGTTTACCGGTGATACTCCACGCCATTCAGCCGATGGAAAACTTTCCGCTTCGTCCAGCCGGAGAAGTCATCCAATATGCTGTAGACCACCGGGATCACTACCAAGGTGAGCAGGGTGCAGAAGCTTAGGCCGCCGATCACCACGATTGCCATGGAGGCGTTGAGCATCCCGCCGTCGCCGCGGCCGAACGCCAAGGGCAACAGGCCGAGCACCGTGGTCAGGGTAGTCATCAGCACCGGCCGTAACCGGGTGGGCCCGGCATTGAGAATAGCCTCGGTCCGGGCTAGGCCGCGGCTGCGTAAAGTCTCGATATAGTCCACCAGGACAATGGCGTTGTTGACGACGATGCCCGCCAGCATGATTACTCCGATGAAGGCGGCGACGTTAAACGGCTGATTGGTCAGGAACAGACTCCAGGTAATCCCGAAGAGCGCTAACGGCAAGACGCCCATAATCGCCAGAGGATGGACCAGATTTTCATATTGGACCGCAATCACCATATAGACGAAGACTACGGCCAGCAAAAAAGCTAAAGCCAGCGACTGGTTGGAGTCCTGCATATTCTTGACTGAGCCGCCCATGGAGTAGCTGTAATTATTGGGGAAGATCAGTTCTTTTTTGATCCGTCGCTCAATGGCTGTGGAGACCTTGTTTAAGTCGCGCCCGACGATTTGGCAACTCACCGCAATTTGACGGGTCTGGTTTTCCCGGCTGATCTCCGTCGGACCTTTGGCGGACACGATTTTGACCACTTCACTCAATTGTACCGGGGTCCCCTGCTCCGTAAAGAGATAGAGTTTGGCAAGGTCGCTTTGGTCTTTACGGTCTTCCGGGCGTAGCTGCGCCAACACGTCGTATTCCTCGCCGGCGAGGCGGATTTGCGTCGCCGTGCTGCCTTTAAAGGAAGTCTGAATGGTCTTGGCGATACTGGCGACGGATAAGCCAAAGGCATTGGCCCGGTCCCGGTCAATCCGCAGTTGCAGTTCGGGCCGGCCGCTTTGCCAGGAAGTCTTCACTTCCCTGGTATCCGGGACGTTTTTGATAATGTTTTGGACTTGGTCCGCCAAACGTTGCAGCGTCCCGATTTCCGGCCCTTCAATCTTGACTTCGACGGGTGAAGCGCTGCTAAAAGAGCTATTGTCGTCCATTTTGACGTTTAGTTTGACCCCCGGCATTCCCTTGAGCTTTCGTCGGGCGGTTTCCATTAATTGTTCAGTGGTTTCCTTACAGCCTTTCTCCATCATTACATAAACCACGCCCTGCTCGCTTTGCCCGCCCGAATCAGTCATTATACTGGAGCCGGAGCCGACAAAGGCGAAGACCATCTCCACATCAGGCTCCCGGCTTAAGATGGACTCGATCCGCCGCGCCACCTGGTTGGTGGTTTCCAGATTGGTACCCAGCGGGAGTTCGAATTCGACCATATATTCTTTTTGGCCGATCTGCGGCAGAAATTCCATCTTGATCCCCAACAAAAACGGGACCAATCCCAGCAGGAAAGTGAGCGTGGCGAGGAGGATCACCGTCCACCTGTGCCGGATCGCCCAGTTAAGCATGGAGTGATAAACAGCGCCCACTTTGCCCAGGCGGAAGTCATTTTGGTCGGACCGGAGCTGTTTTGGCTGTCTGGAAGGGAGCTTCATCAGCTTCGCCGCGAGGGTGGGGATAACCGTCAGGGCCACTACCAACGAGGCGAGTAGGGAGAATGAGACGGTCATGGCTAATTCCTTAAAGATCTGGGCGGTTAAATCCTCAACAAAAAGCACCGGGGCAAAGACCACGATGGTGGTCAAGGTCGAGGCGGTAATCGCCAGGCCGACCTCGGACGCGCCATTGACCGCCGCCTCAACTGCGGGATGGCCTTCCTCCCGATGCCGTTGGATGCTCTCCAAGACCACGATGGCGTTATCGACCAGCATGCCGACGCCTAAGGCCAATCCGCCCATCGAGACCAGGTTTAAAGTCATTTTGGATAAATAGATCATTGCCAAAGTAATGACAATTGAAACCGGAATCGCGACGGAGATGATGGCGGTACTTCGAATACTGCGTAAAAAAAGGTAAAGGATAATTACCGCCAATAACGCGCCGATGATTGCGTTTTGAAAGACGTTATTAATAGAACTTTCGATGAACTCCGCCTGTTCAAAGACTTTTTGCACCGACGCCTGACCTTGAAAATCGGCGCGAAACCGGTCCAGCGCTTTCCGAACTTCCTGGGTCACCCTGACGGTGTTGGCGTCGCTTTCCTTCATCACCAGGACCATTACGCTTTCCGCGCCGTTAATCCGGGATAGTAGTTCCCGGTCATGGTAAGCGTCTTTGATCTCCGCCAACTCCTTAAGCGGGATCACCGCGCCGCTCGGCAAAGTAATCCGGAAGTCTTGCAGTTCGGCGACGCTTTGGTATTCGCCGATTGTCCTGATGGTCAATTCATTACGGCCGGCGTCGAGCTTACCGCCGGGGAGGTTTAGGTTGCCGCCCTGCAAGGCCTGGGTGATATAGCTTGGCGCCACTTTATAGAAGGCGAGTTTTTCGGCGTTTAACAATACTTTAATCTCCCGGGTCAAGCCGCCGATGACCTGGACCGAGGCGACACCCGATACTCGTTCCAACCGGGGTTTTAATTTATCATTGCCGAGCCGGGTCGTTTCCGCCAGCCCTTTGGGGCTGGACATTCCTAAAAAGATGATGGGCATCATCGCCGGGTCAAATTTGAAAATAACCGGCTCTTCAATATCGTCCGGCAAAGCCCCTTTGATCAGATCGATCCGTTCCCGCACTTTGAGACTGGCAAAATCCATGTCCGTCCCGTAATTGAATTCGGCCATGATTAACGAAGAGCCGGTGGACGAGGTGGAAGTGACATTCTTTAAGTTGGGGACGGCGCTGACCGCGCTTTCCAAAGGTTCGGTGACCAGTTTTTCCATTTCTTCCGGGCCGACGCCTTCATAGGTAGTTGAGGCCACAATCATCGGAAACTGGATATTCGGATAAAGGTCGTATTTTAACATAAAAAGCGAGATTAACCCGACTAAAACCACAAAGGAAACCACGATCAAGACCCCGATCGGACGGCGGACACAAAGTTTGATTAAGTTTTTCATCTATTTTTTCACCGTCACTTTCAAGCCGTCCTCCAGATTGTTTTGTCCCAGGGTCACCACCCGTTCCTTACCGGTTAGCCCTGAGACAATCTCCACCATCCGGCCGTCGGAAATCCCCAGAGTAACCGCTTTCCGGACCGCCCGGCCTTTTTTGACCACAAATACGGATTTAGCGCCGATTTCGTCGACAATGGCGTCCACCGGTACCCGGAGGACATTCCGCCGCTCATTGAAGCTGAAATTGACTGTGGCCAACATTCCGGATTTGATTTTTTGCTGCGGGTTGGCTAAACTGATTTTGACCGGAAAAGTCTTGGTCGCTTCGTCGGCCAGCGGCGATATGCGGCGGATCTTTCCGGTGAAAACGGTCCCGGGATAGGCGGTAAATTCGATTTGCGCCGTTTGACCCTTGTGAATCCGGCCAATGTAACTGTCGCTTAAGTTGATGGTTACCAATACTTGCGATAAGTCGACGACCGCAAGCAGCGAGACGCCCGGGCTGACCACTTCCCCCTGAGTCACGTTCAACGCTCCGACATAGCCGCTGAACGGGGCGGTGATCCGGCTGTTTTTGACTTGGTTTTTTTTCAGGGCCAAACTGGCTTGGGCTTGTTTAACTTGATTTTCGGCTACGTCCAAATCGGTCCGGGCCTGGTTAAACTCTTGTTGGGAAATTGCTTCCTGCTCATAGAGTTGTTGCAGACGTTCGAAATTGTCCCGGCTTTGGTTCAGATTGGCCTGGGCCTTCAAGTAGGCGGCTTGCGCCTGAAGATTCTGGTTTTGCAGGTCTTCCGGTTCCAATTGGATTAAGAGTTGCCCGGACCGGACAAAGTCGCCCAGCTTGACAGGGACGGCGGTTACCCGGCCACTGATTTTGGCGGAGACTTTGGCCTCTTGATTCGCCTCGACCGTCCCGGTGGTCCGGTATATTTCATGTAACGCGCCGCGACCGGCAACGGCGACTTTCACCGGCACGACCGGTGCTTTGACGGTTACGGCGGCTTTTTTGCGGCCGCAGCCGGGAGCGGTTAAAAGTAATAAAATAAAAATAGTTACAAGTTTTTGTTGCATTTTTCCTCCTCGTTGCCTGGCGATTGGGTATTTTAACTTTCATGCCGAATACAGCACAGCACAAAAAGATGAAAATCAACTGTCAAGTTATTTTTACCCTATCCCCGTACATTGTCAAAATTTAATTTGCGCCTGTCACCAGGTCCAATTTGGCCATGGCGGTCAAGTAAGCCGCCAGACTGCTATAATAGCCGGTCAGCGCCTGATCCAGGGCCAGTTGGGCGTCCATCACATCCATGGTGGTGGCCATTCCGGCTTGAAACCGGACTTCGGTCAGGCGTAACGATTCTTTGGCAAGGCCAATACTCGCCTGGGTCGATTTGGCGGTCTCGTAATTTTCCTTGATACTATGCAACACCTGGTCCACTTCCTGGCGGATCGAATCTTTCAAGCTGTTTTCCTGGATTTTATTAAGTTCCAATTCGGCCTTGGCCGCAGCGACTTTCGGTTTGTTAGAGCCTTTAAAGAAGTTGCCCTGTACGTCTAAAGTAAGCGTCCAATATTTATTCCATGAATCCGGGCCTAGTTCATACCCGGATCCCTGGTAACCGCCACTTAAGGAGACGTTGGGTTTCAGATAAGACTCGGCCAGGGCGACTTGAACCTCGGATATACTTGCGGTGAGCTTTGACTGTTTGAGTTCGAAGCGGTTGGCATAAGCGGTAGCCAGAACCGGTTCCAGCTTGTTCTTCGGAAGCTCGGGCAGTTTAACTTGATCCGCTTCAAAGGCAATCGCCACCCGACTCTCCTTTGGCAATCCGATTAAGGTGGCTAAGGCCAGTTTGGCGACTGCGACGCCGTTTTGGGCCTTGATCACCGCCGGTTTTTGGTTATCGCGATTAACCTGGGCCCGTAATAATTCGAACTTGGAAGTATTGCCGACGTGATATAATTTGGCGATTCTTTCAGCATGACGAGCCATATTTTCGTAAGAAGCGTTAGCTACCAGCAATTGTTCCTCAGCCAGCCAGACTTTGTGATAAGTTTCTTTGACATTATAGGTGAGATTCTGCTTGGCGCTGCGTTCCTTTTCCTTGGCCAGATCCAGTTGCAGTTTGGCAATTTTGGAGGTATTTTGTAACTTGCCGCCGGTGTAAAGCGGATAAGAAGCTGTCAGATTGCCGGAATACAGTTCGTCAGTATTATAAGAGGACATGGTTTCGTTTGCCTTGGTAGCTGAAAACTCATAGCCCAAAGATGGTAGCAAATCGCCTTCCGCCTTTTTAACATTGGCCTGCGCCACGACGACGCTTTGGGTGGCTGCTTTTAATTCGTGATTATTCGCATAGGCCATTTTCAAACATTTTTTCAGCGTTAGCGGTTGTGCCGCTGCAGCGGGAGAAGGATTTTCAACCGCTCCCACCGCGGCTGCGGCACCCGGGTTTCCCGTCGTCAGGATGATCGAGGCGGAAAGGAGTACTATAAGCGTTACATAGCAAAAAAATT
>JASFQO010000175.1:0-5952 GCA_050115405.1 Bacillota bacterium | reverse complement strand
AACGACGCCGCTACCGAACTGGCGGAAGCGGTTTCCGGAAGCGAAGCGAACTTCGCCAAGTTAATGACTGCCAAAGCCAAACTGATTGGGATGAAAAACACAGTGTTTAAAAACGCCAGTGGCTTACCGGTAATCGGGCACGCGACAACTGCTTTGGATATGGCTGTATTAACCAGATACGCCTTGCGCAAACAGGAATTTTGCAAAATAGTCAAGACTAAAAACATTAATATTTCCGGTCCGAAACCGGGGACGGTGCGGCGCTTGAAAAATCATAATAAACTTTTATGGAAGTATCCCTACGCCATTGGGGTTAAGACCGGCTACACCGTCAATGCCGGCGGCTGCCTGGTCGCGGCCGCGCGCTACGGGGGCAAAGTGTTAATCGCCGTGGTTTTAAAAACCGGGCCAATATATAATGATTGCATTGCCATGTTTCGTTACGGATTTAGTCGTTAGTTTGATTTCACTCACCGCAACATTTTCAAAACAGCCTGGTTCAACTTGACCAGCCGTTTGCGGCCTTCTTCCAATTTCTTCAAAACTCGGGGATCCGGTTTGCCGGGATTCGGACGGCGGGCCTTGGCGCGATCCGACGGATTTTTTCCATGGGGTCGGTCGCCTCCGGGAGGCGGGCCGCCAAAGTGGCCCTTGCCGCCGGGAAAATTTGGCAAGCCGGGAAAACCGTATTTTTCCGCCTTAAAATCCCAATTATCAATAAATTCAACTTGTTTTTTAGTCAGGATTCGGTTAATCGCTTCCATTTTGGCATTGCCAAAAGCGATTAACGCCTTTCTCTTCGCCAGACGGGACGGAGCTTGCCGGAAGTCGCCGCCCGGTCTGGCGTCAGGCGCCCCCCTTTTTGGAGCAACCCGATCACCGGGCTGCGGGCCACCGCGCTCTTTACCGTGAACCGGCTTCAATTTTAATTGGATTATTTTTTTTGCAATCAATTTTTGATAAAGCGGTAAAATCTTTTTGCGTTGCGCCGGAGTTAATCGCAAATCCCGGACCTTGCTTTTGCCCAATTGATACAAACCCTCAACCGTCCAGGCAATGTTTTTACGCATTTCCAACTCCGCTTTCATCGGATTGGGAATGTTCGCCGTTGCGGCATAAACTCCGGTAACCCCTATTGTCAAGCAAATTCCCAATACTATTGTTACAAACCGTCTGTTCATTAATTAACCCTCCTTTATTCATGCCGCAAGGCTTCGATGGGGTCCAGGCCGGCCGCTTTATAAGCCGGAAAGACTCCGAAAAAAAGCCCGATGGCAAAAGAAAACAAAAATGCCACAACCACCGGTTGAATCGTTAAGGCAATGGACCAACCGAATATATTCGCGGCTAACTTGGCCGTCCCGCAGCCGATCAAGATTCCGATTACCCCGCCGGTCACGCTTAACAGCACCGCTTCAATTAAAAACAACAGTAAAATTTCCTCTTTTTGAGCGCCGATTGCCTTGCGGATTCCGATCTCTCGAATCCGTTCCGTCACCGAGACCAGCATAATATTCATGATCCCAATTCCTCCGACCAGAAGCGATACCGCGGCAATTCCCGCCAACAATAAAGTGAAGGTCTGCGACGACTCCTGGACGGTCGACAAAATTTCCGCCTGGTTGCGGATGGCGAACTTCTCTTCCTTATTCTTGAATTTGACCAACAAGGCGGCGTATAACTCATCATACGCCCGGTCCATGTTGGCGGCGCTCGTAATCTTCACGCTGACCATACTCAATCGTTTGCTGCCGAAGAGCCGCCGTTGCGCCATTAATAACGGGACCAAAACCAAATCGTCATTATTGCCGAAACCGCCTTGACCCTTTTCTTGGAGCACTCCGAGGATTTTCAGCCGGGTGGAGCCGACTTTGATCTCTTTACCTACCGGTTCAATCCCGTCAAACAATTCTTCCGCAATATAGGAGCCGATTACCGCAACCCGTTTCTTCCCCTCTTCTTCAATATGGGTGAAAAACCGGCCTTTTGCCACCTTATAATTGCGGATCGCCGGATATGAAACGGTACAGCCGATAATATTCGTCGCCATACTGCTCCCGCCGTACTGAATAGTCTTGTTCCCCTGCGCTTGCGGCGCCAGGTCTTCAATATACCGGCAGCTTTCTTTGATTACTTTAATAATTTTGGTGTCAAATTCCTGCGCCCCGCCGAACGAGCCGCCCCGCCGGTGGCCCCGGCCCGGGCTGACCATCAATAGATTGGACCCCATGGCCGTGATCGAGTCGGTAATCTTTTTCTTGGCGCCCTCGCCCAAGGCGACCATCACAATGACCGCCGCCACCCCAATGATAATCCCGAGCATCGTCAGAAGCGACCGGACTTTATTGCTTTTTAAGTTCCGCAGAGCCATCAGCATGTTTTCCGAGATTTTCACGGCCGTTGCCCTCCGATCTTGACTTGCTGAATCGGTTGGTCGGCGACGATTTTGCCGTCAAAAAATCTGACGATGCGCTGCGTATAGGCAGCGATTCCCTCTTCGTGCGTCACGATGACAATGGTGATGCCGCGGCTATGCATCTCCTGAAAGATCTCCATAATTTCCGCGCTGGACTTGGAGTCCAAATTACCGGTCGGTTCATCGGCCAAAATAAATTTAGGATTATTCACCAAAGCCCGGGCGATCGCCACCCGCTGCTGCTGTCCGCCGGAAAGCTCTTTCGGGGTATGGTGGAGCCGTTTCTCCAACCCGATTTTTACTAAAGCTTCGCGGGCGCGCTCCCGGCGTTCTTTAAGGGGCACATTACAATAGGCCAACGGCAGCTCCACATTTTGCCAAGCGGTTAACTTCGGCAACAGGTTAAACGATTGAAAGACGAAACCAATCTCCGCATTGCGCAATTTAGCCTTGTCGCGCTCATTCATGTTCCCGACTTCCCGGCCGTCCAAATAGTAGATCCCGGAGGTCGGCCGGTCCAAACAGCCGATAATATTCATCATGGTCGACTTACCCGACCCGGAAGGGCCCATGATCGCCAGCATTCCGCCGGCGGCAACCGCTAAAGAGACGCCGTCGAGCGCCCGAACTTCGCTATCGCCCACCTGATAATATTTTTTAATATCTTGCATCATTAACATCGCCTTACATCCTCATGGGCGGCGGTCCGCCCATGCCTCCTCGATTGCGATTATTGCTCTTTTTACCGGAACTTACGGACGAACCGGACTTCTCTACCAAAATTTGGTCGCCTTCTTTCAGTCCAGAAAGGACTTCGATGTTGTTATTTATTTGTTCGCCCAAGGTAACCGGAATATAGGTGATTTCGGTCCCATCCGCCACCCGGACCATTTTTTTGCCGCGCCGTTCGACTACGGCCTTGACCGGGATCGTCAGCCGGTTGGGGCGGGAAGTAACCATAATCGTCACATCCGCAGACATCGCCGAATTGACCTTAAGGGGCGGTATGGAAACTTTAATTTCCACTGTATACACCACCACATCATTATCGGTATCGCCGATTTTACTTACAGTAATCACTGTGCCGTCCAACTGCGTCTGATCCTTATCGTTCAAGGTCACGGTGGCATTTTGGCCCGGTTTCACTTTGTCGATTTCGCTTTCGTCAACCTCAGTCTTTACAATCACCGAATTGTCCGCGGCCAGCGTTAACAAAAGCGTGCTGTTGCTGCTGGTGGAACTGGCTACTTTGACTGTTTCCCCGGTTTTAACGTCAATCCAGGCGACCACTCCGTCAAACGGCGCCTTAATCCACAGTTTGGTATGGTCGGGCGAAAGGTAACTGTACCCGTCCGCATTGACTTTTAATTTTTCCAGATTAAATCGGGCCAATTCAACATCCGCCCGATAAGTATTCACCTTATTTTGGGAGGTCTCCAACGTGTCAATGGTGATCGCCTGAGCCGCGAATAAAATTTTATTGCGCGCCAGATTCTTTTCCGCCAGTTTTAAGTTACAGACTGCTTTTTCATAAGTATTTTGGGCCTCCATCCAATTGGCTTTCAAGGCGGATGAATCCAAAACCATCAATAAATCGCCTTTTTTGACTTGTTCGCCGACTTTGCGGTTGATTTGAAGCACCGTCGCATTATAAGCCGCATATAATTCTCCGTTTTGCGAAAAAGCCAGCGTACCGGTAGTTTCAACCGTATCGCTCAAATCTTCCCGTGCCATGGTTACGGTTTCGTATTGCTTAGCCAAATTGGCCGCCCGGTTTTTATTGACCGTCTGCAGGACCGAATAGCCGGCGGCGCCCCCCGCCAACATGAGCGCCAATACTCCCGTCACAATTTTTTTGGACATTAACCGCTCCTCCTTATATTAGTGATGAATGACTATTCCCTGTCATATAACTTGCCCAGCTTTAGTTGTAATTTCTGAGTCGCAATTAGCAAATCACAAGTCGCAGTCGCCACATCCGTTTGACAATCGGCCAGGTCCAACTGGGCTTTCTTCAGTTCCAACGCCGTCGTCATCCTCATTTTCAACTGCATTTGTAAAAGTTCCACTGTTTTTTGGTATAACGGAATTCCGTCTTTATTGTTATTCAAAGTCACGAGCGCCCCTTCATAATCGGAGGCGGCTTCATCAATTTCCAAGGCGATATCCTGATAAGCCTGTTCCAAATTGCGTTGAGCCGATTCCATCGTATAATAAGCCTGTTTCGTTTTATTGGAGGCGCTGCCGAAATCCAGATCCAAAGTAAGCGTAAGGCTGATTTTGCGCCGTTTGCTACCGAACGTATCCTCGGAATTGAAATTTTCCATCGTTTCGTCATCTGTCCCGGAATAACTTTTCTGCCAGGCGGTCGACCAACTGAAATCACCGCTTAAAAAGTCATACTTGGTGTCAAAGCTTTGCAATTTGTCCCGGTTTTGGAAACTCAAGTCAAGCGTCGGCAGACCGTTGTTTTTGGCTACCGCCCACTCCTGCTCGGCGCTTTTTAATTCCATTTGATATTGGATTACCTCCGGACGGTTCGTAATCGCCCGGCGCTTTTCTTTTTCATAATCGATTTTGTCCGGAATCACAGTCTGCAACGATTGGTCCAATGTCAGTTTTTGAGAGGCGGCGACCCCAATTTGACTCGCCAGTTTTTTTAAAGCCAACTGATAGGATTGGCGGGTTTTTTCCAACTCATGTTTGGCTTTGGTAAACTCATTCTCCGCGGTCAATTGGGTGGTCTTAGTAATTTTGCCGTATTGCAATTGCAGCTTGTTATATTTCGCCTTTTCCCGGGCGTATCCCACCGCCAATTGCTGATATTCCAAGTTCTTTAACGCCTTTAAAGCGCTGAAATAAAGATTGGTGACCTCATAGACGGTTTCCGCCCGGGCAATCCGCAAAGCGGCTTCGCTTTTATTCACCGCCCAGCGTTTAGTCTCAACATCGGTTGCCGTATCGGTACCATACAAGTGCCATTTGGTGGGAATCGTCTGTTCGACTTTGAGTTGTAAATTCCGGCTGGTATCGTTATCCTCGAAATAATCATTAGCGTCCACGTCTCCCGAAGCCGACGGCAGGTTATTGATCTTTGCCAAGTCCACCGCTAACTTTGCTTTTGTTAGATTGTGATCCGCGACTATCAGATCGGTGTCGGTTTGTAACGCCATCTTAATTGCTTGGTCGAGTTTGAGTACTGATCCTTCCTGAGCGTTGCCGTATTGAGGCGCCGCCCCGAAAGTGATTGCCAGAATGAAAAGTACCAGATACTTATGGCGCTTCATCAATTGTCCGCAAAACTTTATTTGATTGCGCATAATATGTAAAGTTCACCAACTTTCAGCAATATTACCTTTTAAATCATACAAAGGAATTGTGTCGGTTTCGTGAACACTGGTTGTCAATTGAGTGATTTTTAACCTTTTAGAGCATTTCGGTTTGAATCATTATAACCAACATGCCTGCGCTCCGTTAGCAGGCATAAAGGTTGATGGTAAAATGGGAGAACCATTTTTTCACTTATATAAATAAAA
>JASFQO010000174.1:0-5954 GCA_050115405.1 Bacillota bacterium | reverse complement strand
ATTTATACTTAAATGCGAGTTGCTTGACAGACAGGTGGATGACGCCCAGCGACAGGAGTAACAGCAAGAGATCGGTGACGATTAAAGGCCCGTTTCCTTGAGGAAGATACTGATTTTTGAGTAACAGGATCAATGAAGTGAAAGTGGTCGTCATCATAAATAACGCCGGAATTAACGTGAACAGGGTGGGTTTTTTCCGGTTGGCCAGCCATACGGAGACCGCGATTAACGTTAAGGCGGCGAGCAGTTGGTTGGCGGTACCGAAAATTGGCCAGATAACCTGGAAAGAATTGGTCCAACTTAGCCAGAGCATTAGCGCGGCGGCCAATAAGGAATTAAAGAGGTAAGATTTCATAAAGACCGGGATTTTTTTAAACAAGATCCCCCACAATTCTTCGAATAAGTAACGGTTTAACCGGACCGCAGTATCCAAAGTGGTCACCACAAAGCCTTCCACCATCAAAATGCCGAAGATTGTCCCGAAAGCGACCGGCAACCTCAACGCTTGATGGAGCAGGCTCCCCATGCTGAGCGCGAAGGCTAAAATCGGATCGGACTTTCTCCCGCATACTGGTAAATAAGGCCGTATAATCGTGGACCGCCCCGATAAACACCGTCCCGAGAATGATCCAGAACCACACCGGAGCAAAGCCGAACAGTAACGCGGTCGTCGGCCCCACGATCGGTCCGGCCCCGGCGATGGAGGAAAAATGATGCGAAAAGGCCACTCCCAGAGGAGTTGGCACATAATCCCGGCCGTCTTTGAGTTGATTAGCCGGAGTGACCTTGGAATCATCTTCTCCAAAGACGCCGGACATGAATTTGCCGTAAAACCGGTAACCAAGGTAGAAAACAATTAAACCGATTGTCAGTAAAACTAAGATATTCACGGACACGCCTCCTGTAAGGATGTAGTGTTATTTATGTTAAGTATAACACGTTTTGCTAAAATTTAGAAGTTAAAACAAGAGGTGGTTTTATTGTTTTGTTTTTCCGAATACGGTAAAACGAAAATAATTAGATTTTGATCTACTTACATAAAAAAACAGCCTGGAAAATTCCGGGCTGTCTGTTTTTGAAAATGATTTGGAAATGATTTTTAGATACAGCCGCCCCCGCAGCCGCCACAACCGATGACTAACAGGACAAAGACTAAGAACATTAACCAACCGTTAGTCGATAACCAAGTACCGACTCCGTCAAATAATCCTTTCAAAGTATCAGCCATGTATTTTTACCTCCTTGATGAGATTTCAGAATACCATCCGCTTGGGAGGTTTTCATACAATATTATACGAAAGATGAAATCTCAAGGCGCTAAGCAAACGTCATTTTGATATCGGCAAAAGAAAGATTTGTTAACTTAAGGCGGCGAAGGTTAAATAAATAATAAAGACAGTCCGGAAGACTCCGGGCTGTCTGTTTTAAGAAATGTTTTTTAGATACAGCCGCCGCCAAAGCAGCCGCCGCAACCGATGATTAACAGCACGAAGATTAAGAACATCAACCAACCGTTAGTCGATAACCAAGTACCAACTCCGCCCCCTAGTTCCTTCATCGTATCGGACATCCATTTTCCCTTCTTTCGGTTAGATTTAGAATACCTTCCATTTGGGAGATTTTCTAGTATAGTATACGAGGAATGAAAGCTTAAGTAATCAGGAAAATGTCATTTTGATATCAGCCCAGGAAATATTGTTGCAGGGTTAACCCCGAACCTTTGTTTGTTTCGGCCTGAATAGACTCGCCCATAGGCCAGGTAAGCCCTTGGTTTGCGGGTTGAAAAGACTGTCGAATAGGGAATTTT
This sequence comes from Bacillota bacterium, assembly GCA_050115405.1. Taxonomy (GTDB): domain Bacteria; phylum Bacillota; class UBA4882; order UBA8346; family UBA8346; genus DATCLA01. Next base: position 4,147 of record JASFQO010000174.1, on the reverse strand, counting down.
TCCCAAAGAGGATGGTGACTTTGGAATTTCGTCCGGCTTCGTTAAAGATGTCCTCCGTCGCTAAGGCCCCGGCACCTTGAGACATCGGCTGCAAGCCAAAATTATGCGCATTTTTCTTTAAGAGATTTTTAATCTGGTGCGGTTTTAAATCAGGCCATTTCTGCAATATTTGGGCTACCGCTCCGGTTACCATGGGAGTGCTCATCGAAGTCCCGGAAAGCGACCGGTATCCCTGGAAGGGCCGCAACGAGTAGATATTTGTCCCGGGCGCCAGCAAATCGGGTTTTATAATATTATCAACAGTGGGGCCACGGCCCGATGACTCGTTGATGACATCATCACTAACGTCAGCCGTTCCTTTGGTATCCAGGTTTCCTACGGATATTGCGTCCGGATTGATAGCCGGAGTATTGATTGTCCTGGGATTGGGTCCGCCGTTACCTGCCGCCGCACATACGGTCAGGCCTTTGTTCCAGGCTGCGGAAACCGCCCGGCATAACGGGTCGGTCAGGTAGGACTCCTGGGCGGCGGCGCCAATTGATAAATTAATGGCCTTAATGTTATAGGTTTTTTGGTTTTCAATGCACCATTCAATGGCGGATATGGTATCGGAAGAATTTCCGGAGCCGTCTTGATCCAATGCTTTAATTTCCGCTAATTTAGCTTCCGGCGCCATTCCTGAATATTTGCCGCGCGATGCTATCCCATTGCCTGCAATAATCCCCGATACATGGGTACCGTGACCGTTATCATCATATGGCAAAGGATGCTTGTTAACCAAATCGTTCCAAGCCACTATTCGATTTTTCGGATACATCAAATCGGGATGCGGCGCTATGCCGGTATCAATAACGGCAACAGTCACATCTTTTCCGGTAAAACCCATATTGCGGACTTTATCGCCTCCAACGGCCGGAATTGCAACATCCAACATCGTCCGTACTTTGGCGTCATACCAAATTCGTCTAACCTGGTTTGATAAAGTCAGATATGAGATTGCTGAATAAGGGAGTTCAACAACAATGAATGGCAGTATCCGGTGTTCATGATGCACTTTACCTTCATTGGCTTCCACATACGATAAGACGCGATCGGTCCGCGGATAAGCCATTTCCACAATTAAGCGACAGGGTTTTTCGGGATGTTCGCGGAACTCAGACCTTAGCAATACAGGAGATAATTTCTGTAACCATTGTGGCAAATGTATCTCCTCCTTCATATTTGATAAAATATTATATTCAGACAACAAAACGCCGTTCCGAAAAAAAAGCATTATCGGAAACCGGTATTACAAAAATGCCTTATATAACGAGCCTTCTAACCTATATTTGTAATGTCTAACATTACGATAGCAATCTAATTCTGCTACCTGATTCCAAGTGGAAGGAAGTAATCATGGGGAAACAAAAACGTGAGCCCAATATGTTCCATACCGGGCTCTTGTAAGTCTGCCGTAATTATAGGGTGATTCAAGTACTGTCCCAAGATAGTAAACTATGGTGAGGACCTTATGGGAGCCGGAAAGGATTAGGGATCTACGGAGACTTCGAGCGGTTTATAACTTCTGACCAGAGATCTGCCTTTAACCATTTTAAGTTCTAATTCACCATTATTACAGTGGATCACTGTTTGTTCAGGTTTTATTCCCACCGGCAAAGGGACTGTCCGATAGAAGCTATGATAGCTTCGAGCAGCGCAATAATAGCCCGGCTGATCGCGGATTTCTTCTCGACGGGTATCCCCTTGAAGAATGATTATATTGCCTCTTACCGTAATATCCAGGTCTTGGGGTTCAAATCCCGGGATATCGGCAGATAGAATCAGTTCATCGCCATCCTCCTGTAATTTGATCGTAGGATTCCAACTATTTGCTCCCATCAACAGATTTTCCAACATGTGTAGAAAAGAAAAACAGCGGTCACCATGGCAATATTTATTAAGCAAAGCCGGTAAATTTCGATTTTCCACAAGTATTCCCCCCTTTCAAAAAGCCTGGGTATTTAAGAGCTTTTTTTAGTTCATACACTGTATGTATATTAAGAAAACCGAAGTCGGCTCCATACCGCCGGCATATTTTGCTCTAAAAAAGACATTCGGCAATGCCGGCCCTTCATAATTGGATCTTGAAATTATTGGAAATGGGGTGTAATGTTATGATAAAACGTTTTTGGCATCAGCGCCTAATTCGGTGGGAACGGGGACGTCTGGGATCGGAATCACCGGCTAATTTTAATAAGGACATTTGAAAGGATGTTGTTTACGTTGACGAATTTTTCCTGCATTGTTGATGTAATCGAAAACAGTTTATGCCTTTCGGAAATATTTTTTAACTGCCCTTATCGAATTTTAAAAGCTTTAGAAATAGTTAGTTATCGGCCGGGTCAAATTTTTTGCCATCAAGAACAATGCCAAGAAAATCTGTTTATAATTATTTCCGGTAAAGTGGAAGTTTACTATCAGGCCGAAAACGGTAAAGAACATTTGAAATATTGTTATCAAGAAGGAGCTTTCCTAGGTGAGCTTGAGCTTTATGATCAAAGCCCCGCCTCCTCAAGTATACGGGCATTAACACAGGTTAAATTGTTTAAAATTAAGAGAGAAATTGTTCTGGAGTGGTTAAAAATAGATAACCATTTTAGTGAGTACTTGTTTAAACAAGTGAGTAAAAAGTATTACAATTATTCCTTAATCACCAGTAAAAACTTTTTGTATTCAGTCAAATATCGAATCTGCAATTATTTAATATTGTTTTGCGCCGAACATAATAAAAGGACTAATGTCGAGGTTGAGTTTGATAAAAATAGATTCACCAAGTTATTTGCAATTTCGCTTCGAAGTCTTAATCGAACTTTAGGAAATTTACGCGACTTAAATGCGATCGATATCAGGAAGAATATGTTAATAGTCAAAGATGTCCGGCTTTTAAAAGAGATCCAGGAAGATAGCTGTATAGGGGAGAATTAGGATTATTCGCATTGAAGCCGATCTTCCTGTTATACCTGCGGCTTTGCTGGGACAGGGGCAAATTTGAATCTTAGAATAACATATTAGTTGTCAAAATAAGACTCAAGCCGCTTTAGATAATCTTCTTCCTGGCGAAAAGTAAGCAAAGTTACGGCATTGGCAATGGTATAAAGGCCTTTGATTAAGCAACAATATTCTTTTTCTTCTTCTAATAATAGAATGATTGGTTTTTGCAAGGCAGAGGCCCAGCCAATTTCAATAATTTCTTTCGCTCATGATTTCCTCCCCAAATGATAATTAGTATTGGATTATTATGTTTAAGCTTTATTTAAGGATAACGTATAATATTTATAGTAGCGCAAATAGGAAATTATGTAAATTGGTAGGATAAATTTTGGATGATTATGTTTCGATGACGAGCGTTACTTGGGGATTTTGCTTTCGGGTAGCTACAATTTTGTTGTCAAAAGCATATAATACTTTCAGAATGCAAAGAGGTAATATTAAAAACCAAAGGAGATGTTGGCAAAGATGGACACAGATGGTCACATTTGTGGTTATCCAAATTATACTTTTATGAATGATTTGGTCAAGTCGCTCAATGGAGAGTATGCGGCAATAATTTGTTATGAACGATTAGCAAAGCAGGCTCCGTCAGCTGAAGAGAAAAAACGTATTTTAGAAATCAGAAGGGACGAAATCAAACATTTCAAGGGCTTTAATAATATCTACTTAACTCTCACCGGGCGAAAATTCAAACCGCAAATTGGGGAAGATTGCCCCCAAGATTATCTTGCAGGTATCGGGGAATCATTTAAAGATGAACAGGAAACGGTTGATTTTTATCATGAAATTGCCGATAAAGTGAGCGATCCCTATCTTAAAAGTCAATTTCGACGTTTTGCCGCCGATGAACAAAATCACGCCGTTTGGTTCTCCCATTTTTATTTTAAAAATTGTTGTTGTCCGGTCGGGAGAGAAGGTACAGAGAAATAAGTGTTTTAGACCTAATCAATAAGTTCACAGGCGGTCCCATTCAGAGTAAAGCCGCTCGGTTTGTCATTGAAACCGCTTATAAGAAAGATTAAATCCAAAAGAAACGCTGCCGCCAGCGGGGATTCCCGTATTATAGGTCATATTCTTTACAGTTACCACAATACCGTTTTGAGTATACGCGCCATTC
>JASFQO010000173.1:0-5959 GCA_050115405.1 Bacillota bacterium | reverse complement strand
ATACGATAAATCGGTCTCTTGCATCAAGTCTTTCAAAATGGCCATAGCGGCCGCCCCGAAATTAGCGATTATTTTAGTTTGCAACTCCTCCAAAGTCAGATCGCCAACTTCTTCGGAACGTTCCAACAAAACGCGAGCAAACAAATGTTCTTTTATTTCCTGATAATCTTTATTAAGCAGGGGATCATTTTCGGCTAGAATGGAATTGATCATGAATAACGCCTTCCCCAAAGTCGTTTGGATAATAATGTAAAATAAACCTGATAATGTTATTCTTGATCGTTCTTAATGTTCCTGCCTTTTTCCGTAAATTATTTTAGATTTTTCTTGCCAACCAATCCGGGACGAATTTCCCACTTAACCCCTTGAGGCAAGCGAATTTTTACCCGGGCGGCGGCTCCGCGCAAAGTGACCCAACCCAAACCGGCCACGGCCACATCCATCCCGTTCTCCAACTCTACCTGGTGTTCTTGCCATTGGATTTTCTGAAAACACTGGCGGCAGACGCCTTTCAGCCAATCCGGATTATTTGCCAAAATCTCCGCAACTTTGGTGTTATCAGTACGATGAGTGTCCACGGTTTCGCCGGTAAACGCAATAAAGACCCGTTCGTCATCCGCCGGCAATTCCAATGCCACTATTCCCCCGATAATCAGCGCTTTACCCGGTTTGAGCCCCCAGAGTTTACTCTGTAATTTGGTATTGACCAGTAACCTGCCGCTACATTCCTGACACAGCAAATCGCCGATTCGGTTTTGCGGGTCCAGTCCGGGAGTATCGATAATGGTATTACGACCTTTAAAGATACTCCAATTACTAAGCCCCATTGTTGTCCCATGTATTTTAGAAACCGTCGGAGTATTGGTAGCGCCTTCGGCCTTTAAAATTTGTTTGACCAGCGATGATTTGCCTACATTGGTTACTCCCAAAAAAGCCGCCTTGTCGTTGGCGGCGGAAAATTTCTTGATCTGTTCGCCTAAGATGCCAACCCCATTACCTTTTAAAGCGCTGACCATAATGGTCCGTTGGGGCGACGGCAACTGTAAATCATGCAAATAACGATTAATATAGGCCTGAACTTCGTCCGGTTTGGCGGCAAAGGGGAGTAAGTCGCTCTTATTAACTACCAAGAAATAGGGTTTGCCGCCCAAATAACCGGCCCATACCGGCAAAGTCCCGGTCAAATCGGAAAAATCAATTACAACGATTAATAAGCGACTCAAGCTAATCGCCCTCTTGATGTTCTTCTTAATCCGGGCCTCTTCCGGCAGGGTAGTCCCGGCATCATTGTAATGAGTAATCCGATAACACCGCCTGCAGATTAATTGCTTACGTTTTTGGAGGACGCTTTCGGGTATGTAACCGGGGGCATTGGGGTCGATTGTTTGCAAGACCGAACCGCAACCCCGGCAAAAGTCCTGACTCATTTCAAAATTCCTTTCTTGCGAAATCTCTTTACTACCAGCCGTTCGATTTTACGCACCGCCCTGGTGCTAATAAACTCAGTGGTACTTAAGGGTGAGGTCCAAATCGTATAAAGCTTCATGCGGTTCCCGCCCAAAATATCGGTAAACAGTTGATCGCCTACCACTGCTGTGGTCTCCTGAGTCGTGCCCATCAATTCCATCGCTTTGCGAAAAGGTGATTTGCGCGGTTTGACCGCCCGGGAAACATAAGGAATCCCTAACAGGTCCGCCACGGCTTCCACCCGATGTTCCAAAGCATTGGAGAGAATTGAAAGTTTAAACCCCATTTGCTTGGCTTGTTTGATCGTCGCGATTATTTCCGGGGCCAGGATATCCTGATTCCACTTGACCAAAGTATTATCCAGATCAAAAATAATACCTTGAATACCCCGGCTTTTTAGGTCAAACAGATCCAAGTCCCAAACAGAACCGGTCTTTAGTTTCGGACATAATTTTTTTAACATTGACTCCCCTCCGGCAGTAAATTCAAATTTTGACCATCTTCATGGTCCAATTGCTCGTGCATCTTCAGGTTCATTCCTTTCACTGTCGCCGACTTCGACCCGTTGTCCGTCATATCCCAATGCGACGCCTTCCGGCAACCACCGGGCCGAATCGCTGTGTTTAAAATCGTGGCAAATATGGGTAAACAGGCAATGCTGCGGTTTCAATTCGGCAATCAATTGCAAAGCGGCCGCCAAATTCAAATGAGTCGGATGGGGTCGAAACCGCAGCACCCCTAAGATCAGACATTCCAAACCCGTCAGTAGCGCCTTGCTGGAATCAGGGATGGTACTACAATCGGTCACATAGGCAAAGTTTCCGATCCGGTAGCCGTTTACCGGTAAAGCGCCATGGATCACCGGGATCGGGGTGATTTCCAAATTTTGAAACCAAAACGGGCGCCCGGTTACCACATGGAGGTCCACCGCCGGTTTTCCCCCGCCAATTTGCCCGTTAACGTCAAAGATATAGCTAAACATCGTTTTTACCTGGCTAATCGTCGCCGGATTGCCATAGACCGGGATTGCCCCGCCCTGCAACTCGTTAAAGCGGCGTAAATCGTCAAATCCGCAAAGATGATCGACGTGGTGGTGCGTCAGCAAAACCAGATCGACCCGGTCAATCCGATTGCGCAGCGCTTGGAGACGAAATTCGGGAGCGGTATCAATCAGAATCCCCGTCGCGCCAACTTTGACATGGACCGACGATCGGGTACGCGTGTCCCGGGGATCGGTCGATTGACAAGTCGAACACGAACAACCCAAAACCGGAACTCCATGTGAAGTTCCGGTTCCCATTAAGGTTACCAGCATTATTATTCACCTTTCATTCCGCCGCTATCGTCTTTAACTACTAAAGCGTCACTTAAATAAGTTATCTTCAAAAGTATCGCCAACCCAACCATATAATAATAATTTGTCACTGGATATTTTCCAAGTTGTTCAAGTGACGATATACTAGTCATTGCGTCTTGGACGAGATCCCCGCGGCCCGGTTTTTCCGCTCCCGGGAAATCCTTTGCTGGGCCTTAATGTGTTCCGCGTAAGTGTTGCTAAACACATGCTTGCCATCGACTCCGGCCACAAAAAATAAAAACGGGACATCACGCGGTTTCGCAGCCGCTTTTAAGGAATCCAACCCGGGATTGGCAATCGGTCCCGGAGGCAAGCCCGGATGACGGTAAGTATTATAGGGCGAGTCGATTTGCAAATCCTGATAAAGTAAGCGTTCTTTATGTTTTCCTAAAACATACTGTACTGTGGCGCATGATTGCAACGCTAAATTACGCTTTAAGCGGTTATAAAAGACCCCGGCAATCACCGGACGTTCCTCGGGTTCTTTCGCCTCTTTTTCCACCAGGGAAGCAATGATCACTACTTCCCTTCTTCGTTTTTCAGGAATAGAGGCAAAATGTTGAAAGTAAACCTTTTCAAACTGTTTCAGCATGGCGGCGATAATTTCTTTTTCAGTAATATTTAATTCAAATTCATAGGTGTCCGGAAAAAGGTAACCTTCGGCTCCGCCTTTCACCCGAATACTCTCCAAAACTTGATTGACAAAATCAGAGTCGGCCGTCAACTTAAGAAACCGTTCCTGATTCACCAGACCTTTTTGAGCTAATAGAGTCGCTATTTCCTTGTTTGTCAAACCTTCCGGAATGGTAATCCGGATATTTCGAGGCCTCCCACTCACTAATTCGTTAACTATCTTCGGGACGCTCATTCCCGGGCCAAGTCGGAAATGACCCGCTTTAGTCACCCGTTTTTCCTGGTTCAAACGCATAAAAATCTCAAAAACCACTTTATTTCTTATAATTCCCTGTCTTTCCAATTTTTGACACACTTGTCGTAATGATACCCCATAAGGCACTTCAAAACTCTGGGTTGTCCGCGCGCCCGGTTCAACGGGGGCCAAGTTCCATACGAAGAAAACGACTAATAACGCAAAAGCTGCCAATACTGAAATGACAAGTCCACCCTCAAAGCGAGGGTGGTGCTTAAACGGATTAAACTGATAGGCCGAGTCAAAGTTGTGGTTGGGACCCCAAGAGGTATTTTTTTCTCCCATGTGTTTGCTCCCCCTGGTAACCATGGCATAAATGCAAATTACTAATCGCTATTTTCCTGATCTTCTTCTTCCATCATTTGGTCAAGATAATCGCAGACTTTTTCAAATTCCGCGTCATCTTCAATATCAACCAACACTTCTTCCCCTTTTTCATCAGCCTCGATCCGAAAGATTACCGCTTCCGCCTCTTCTTCCTTTTCTTCACTACTTTCCAAATCGGTTCCTTCCGGAATCATCACCGCATAACGAACGTCATCCACCTCAACAATATTCAACAAATCAAAGCGGTGTTCGTTGCCATCATCATCCATCAAAGTAATTACATTATTCTCTTCCGACATCATTTTTCCTCCCTTAAAATTATTTTAACGGCAACCGGAGTCTCTGGGGTCAGCACTCCTTTTTAAAAAAATTGCTTAGCGGATCAAGTTGAATTCACTGTAAATATATCACATTTTACGAAAGTCTCCCAAAAAATATGATACCGCTTTTTAAATATATTCCATACCCATTGAAGCTATCCTTTTTATTATTCCCTTTTATTTATGACTTAATTCTTGCCCGATAATCCAAATAATTCTGCAGGATAATTACTGCCGCTAATTGATCAACTTTTGTCCGCCTTTTCCGGCGGGTCAGGTCCGCTGCCACCAAAACCCTTTGGGCGGCGGTGGTCGAGAGCCGTTCATCCCAAAACACCACCGGAAGCGCAACCGCCTTTTGTAATTGAGAGCCGAAATGACGCGCCTTTTGGGCCGCCGGGCCTTCCGTCCCGTTCATATTGACGGGCAGACCGATCACTACGCCCGTGACTTTATTTTTAATAATCAAATGTTCAAAATATTCCAAATCAGCCTTTAAAGTGCTACGCTCGCGATAACCACACCCCCCGGCAGTCAATCCCAACATATCACTAAACGCAATCCCGATGCGTCTTTCGCCCAAGTCCAAACCTAACCAGCGCATGGCAGTATGCTCCTTCTTTAACAAATTAATTACATCCTTACTCTGGGGGAAGGATCGGCGGGAAATAACAGCTTAATCTGAAAACCGAAACGGGGTAACGTGTTGCGTCGCGGATTTTTGGGTTCGATTCTAAATTCCGCCACTTCACTTTGTAGCATTAATAATTTTTGGGCGGCGCTGATTGACTTCCCTTTGATTAAGTTACGGACTTTATCCTGAGATAAAATACCGCGCAAATTGGCCATTCCTACCAAATGGAGTTGAATCGCGCGCTGGTCCGCGGTTAACACTTGGGCGGAAACTAATTTGACCGCATCGCGAGTAGTTGCAAATTTCGGCGGCAGATTCCGCTCCAACTGACTGGTCAAATACTTACAAATGCTGACAAGAGCCGGAGCAACCACCTTGGACCGATATTTAATCGTTGTTTTAACAGTAGTCGCTTCACTTCCAAGCGACGGACCGCTATCCAGCCGCAACACCTCCACCTGGACCAATTCGGGAAAAAACAGGTGAGCGGCGCCGACCAAAGACTTAAGCTCATCCACAGCGGCCAGACGCATTTGTCGGGTCGCCTCAGCCTTTCCCTTGTCCAGATCCGCCTGAGCGACCACCGTCACCCGCCGATTCGTCCCATTCACCGTCGGCTTGAAATTGATTACTTGAATCTGATTTTGCATTTTACCCTCGAGTTTAGTGATGGTTTTCGGGGGTTGATTGCCCTGCGTCCCATTTTTCAAAGCGCGAATCGGCACTTCCACTTTGCCATATTCTTCGCCAACCGGGATCCCGTAACGCAATCGGGTAACTTTCGCCGGTACCAGTACATTTTTACCGGTTTTAAACTTGACCCCTTTCGAACCGCTCACGATGGCGTTTCGGGGAATAGCTACCGGTCGTTTGGAATGATTGATTAAAATAACACTCCCGGTAGCGGGAGTAATCCCGATCACTTT